>JANPAO010000575.1:0-2285 GCA_031429955.1 Phenylobacterium sp.
CTCCGTCAGCTGGCTTTGCCAGCTGCCACCTCCCCCACATCGGCCTACGGCCTGGGGGAGGATCTGGGGATGGCGACTCAAACGGCGTGCTATCGAGGGGCTGACCTTGTGAGATCGCCGCCTTGAACCCCTCCGATACGCGACCCTGGCGCACGCGCTTGGCGCCCTATCAGCAGCCCAGCGCTGGGCGTTCGATCCTGGAGATCGGGCTCAGTGCTGCGCCGCTGGCGGTGATCTGGGGTGGGGCCTGGGTGGCGGCGGCCCATGGGCTGTGGTGGCTGGCCCTGCTGCTGGCGGTGCCGGCGGCGGGATTTCTGGTGCGGCTGTTCATGGTGCAGCACGATTGCAGCCATCAGGCCTTTTTCCGCAACGGGCCGGCCAATGACTGGGTCGGTCGGGTGATCGGGGTCCTGACCCTGACGCCCTATGACTGCTGGCGCCAGACCCATGCGGTGCATCACGCCACCTCGGGGGACCTGGACCGGCGGGGGCTCGGCGATATCCTGACCCTGACGGTGGAGGAGTATCGGAGCCGCTCCTTCTGTTCGCGGCTGGGCTACCGGCTCTATCGCCACCCCCTGGTGCTGTTTGGCCTGGGGCCGGCCTATGTGTTTCTGCTGGAGCAGCGCCTGCCCAGCGGCCTGATGAAGGGCGGCTGGCGGCCGTGGCTGAGCACCATGGGTACCAACCTGGCCATCGCCGCCTTCCTGCTGGCCGTGGCCCTGCTGGCGGGCTGGCCGGCCCTGCTGCTGGTGAACCTGCCCACCATGGTGCTGGCAGCCACCATCGGGGTGTGGCTGTTCTATGTGCAGCACCAGTTTGAGGCCACCTATTGGGCCCGGCGGGGCGACTGGGACCTGACCGAGGCGGCGCTGCGCGGGGCCTCGCACTATCATCTGCCGGCGCCCCTGCGCTGGATGACCGCGAATATCGGGGTGCATCATGTGCACCACATCGCCAGCCGCATCCCCTTCTACCGGTTGCCAGCGGTGCTGCGGGACCATCCGGAGTTGCGGGAGATTAGTCGGCTGACGGTGCCGCAAAGCCTGAAGTCGATACCCCTGACCCTGTGGGACGAGGCCAGCGAACGGCTGATCTCGTTCCGGCAACTGGCGCAGTCAGATCGGAAAGGGCTCTAGGCGATCCGGCGGCCGTCCAGGGTGGCCAGGCGCAGGCGGGGGGTTTCCTCATTGGCCGGTCCCATGCCGCGAATGTCGCGCACCGCAAAGGGCAGGGCCGGCAGGCCCCGCAGACGGGCCACCATGCCCAGCGGCTGGTAGAGACCCAGGAACCGGTCGGGCGAACCATTGGCTCCGGCCAGGGGGGCAAACAGGATCTCCATCCCAAGGCTCGACCCCTCAGTCAGCACCTCGACAGTGGCCACCACGGGCTCGGGGCGTCGCCAGGCGGTCTCCAGGGCGGTGTGCAGGGCAAAGCGATCCCGCTCGCGCACCAGGGACAGGCCGTTCTGGGCGCGCAGGTCGCGCTGGTGCAGGTCGGTGACAAAGCCCCCGGCCAGGCGCACCGGATAGATGCCGGAACGGGTGCGTCCCAGGACGAAGACCTGGGCGATCACCTCGGAGAAATCGGCGGGGCTGATGGCGCTTCGGGCCGGCAGGCGACCGTCGCCGCCACGGCTACGCCAATAGTCTATCAACCGTTCTGTATTTGAATGGAACACCGACATCCCGATGTGACCCCACGCGCGGCCCTTTGCGACCGCATGGGGCTTGCAGAAAGATGCGGACCAGCCGCCCGACGTCTCTGAATGGGACGCCGGGCTAGGCAGGCAGGGCGCGACGCATTGGGCGGCGCGATTCTTGCATGCTTAACGACGGCCTTAAGAGGAGGGGCTGTTCCATGATGATGCGCTCGACCCTATTGGGCCTTCTGCTGGGATCTGGCCTTTTGCTGCTGGGGGGGGCGACCCCTGACACGGCCCTGGCGCAGTGCTGTGCGCCGCCGCCGGTTTGCTGCGAACCGCCACCGCCGCCCTGCTGTGTCACGCCTCCGAGCCCGCCCTGTTGCGCACCGCCTCCCGCCCCGCCGCCGCCGACCCCGCCCTGCTGCGACACCGGCCCGCGCACCAATGTCCACGTCAATATCTCCAATGTGAATGTCGCCATCGCCAATGCGGCCTCCAGCGCATCGGCCACGGGCGGTGGTGGTGGTAGCGGCGGCGGGGGTGGCTCCGGCTCCGGCGGCGGCTCGGTCACCTATTATGGCGGTGGCGGTGGGGGTGGCGGCTATTCGCCCCCCATGGCCAGCGGCGTGATTCAGGGGCT
>JANPAO010000576.1:0-6370 GCA_031429955.1 Phenylobacterium sp.
GCCAGATGGTCCACCCTCAGAAGTGGCCGGCTGACCTGGACCACGCGGGCAAGCGGGTGGTGGTGATCGGCTCAGGGGCCACGGCGGTGACCCTGGTGCCAGAGATGGCCAAGACCGCCGCCCACGTCACCATGCTGCAGCGCTCGCCCACCTATGTCGTGGCCTCGCCGGCCGAGGACAAGGGTGCCAACTGGCTGCGGACCAAGCTGCCCGCCAAGCTGGCCTATGCGATCACGCGCTGGCGTAAGGTGCTGTTTGGCATGGTGTTCTACAGCTATGCCCGCAAGAATCCGGCCAAGGTAAAGGCCGGAATCATTGAGATGACCCGCCAGCAGCTTGGTCCCGACTATGACGTCGAAACCCACTTCACCCCCAGCTACAATCCCTGGGATCAGCGGATCTGCCTGGTGCCGGACGCCGACCTGTTCACCGCGATTAAGGCTGGTGCCGCCGAGGTGGTGACCGACCACATCGAAACCTTCACCGAGACCGGCATCAAACTCACGTCCGGCAAGGACCTGGAGGCCGACATCGTGGTCTCGGCCACGGGTCTGGTTCTGCAGGCGATGAATGGCTTGTCGTTGACGGTCGATGGCCGCTCCGTCGATCCGGCCAAGACCCTGTCCTACAAGGGCATGATGTATTCCGACGTGCCCAACCTGGCCTCGTCCTTCGGCTATACCAACGCCTCCTGGACGCTGAAGTGCGACCTGACCTGCGAGTATGTCTGCCGCCTGCTGAACCACATGACCAAGACGGGAAACCGCCAGGTCACCCCGCACAACAATGACCCGTCGGTGGGGGAGGCGCCCTGGCTCGACTTCACCTCCGGCTATGTGCAACGCGCCATGGCCAGCTTCCCGAAGCAGGGCACCAAGGCCCCCTGGAAACTGCACCAGAACTATGCCCTGGACCTGATGAACCTGCGCTTTGCGAAGATTGAGGACGGGGTGCTGGAGTTCTCCAACAAGGCCGGCGCCAAGGCGCGGCGGCTGGAGGCGGCTTAGAGCTCGAACCGCAACAGCTGCTTGATCTCGCCGTCCTCGAGAAACCGTTCGAGCGGCTCGAAGCCGACGGATTTCGAACAGGCCAAGGCCGCGACATTGTCCAGGTCGTGGGCGATGTAGGCGCGGCTCTCGGCGTAGTGGGACAGGGCGACCTGGCTCACATAGCCGCCAAGCATGGCGCGGCCGAGGCCCTTGCCCACGAAGGCCGGGTCGCCGATGTGCAGGTCAAGGCTGACGCCGTCGGCGTGGCCCATGACCTGCGCATAGTCGGGCCAATCGCGGTTGCGGTAGGCCTGGAGGTAACCGAAGGGCGTGCCGTCCTCGTATGCGAGGTGGCAGATCAGCGGCTGCTCGCCGCGAACTCGGGGGCCGTACTTAGCGGTGACGTCCTCCAGGTTCATCGGGGTCTTCTGGACGAACTGCTGGACGTGCGGCTCCGCCAGCCAGCGCGTGAGCATGGGGAAGTCGGCGGCGGCCAGGGAGCGGAAGGCGATCATGGTTTCAGCCGCGCCTCCAACTCATCCATCGTCGCTTGGAAGCTGGCCTCAAGGTCATGTCATAGAGCCGCGCCAGGGTCATCACGCTCCTCAGGCAGTCGGCCAGCTCACGTGCGAGCTTGGCAGGAGCATCGGCTATGGCGCGAACACCCTCAGCGGCCTGGACTAGCTTGGCCAAGTCCCCGACATCGCCGACGAAGCCCAGCATGACTTCCTCCCGCGACCAGGGGCGACCGTAGCGGTGGGATTCCTGCTTCGCGTAGAGTCCCCGGATCGCCCAGGCCCGGTGTTCGAGATCCTTGCACTCGGCCATGTCGACTCTCCGATGCGCTCAAAGCGCCGCGATCGATCCATGATCCTTCAACAAGCCTGGCTTGGGCAAGCCGCCATCCGAAGCGATCTCCCGACCGCCCGAGAGATCACCTGTGGGGCGAGGGACCTAGTCGCGGTTCGCGAGGTGTCCCATAGCTGGGGGGTTTCAGAACTGGGTTGGGGTCAATGGTGCTTGGGGACGAGGGGCGACGGTCGGAGACGACGCAACCTGCCGTGCGCGCCACGCGTCGCCAAGTCGGGGCCTGGGCCTTGAGTCTGGGACTCGGATTTGCGGCTCAAGCGAGGGCGCAGGGGGTCGCGGCTCTTGATCCCCTGGCCTTGCA
The DNA here is from genome assembly GCA_031429955.1 of Phenylobacterium sp. Taxonomy (GTDB): domain Bacteria; phylum Pseudomonadota; class Alphaproteobacteria; order Caulobacterales; family Caulobacteraceae; genus Phenylobacterium. Next base: position 2,161 of record JANPAO010000576.1, read on the forward strand.
GGCCCGCGTCGCCGATCCGAGGGTCCGCCGTTTCTACGCCCAGCGCGGCTGGATGGCGGCCTGGAGCGAGGGAGAGGCTCAGGGCTTCCTGACAGCCCTGGACGGTGCCGTTCGCCACGGCCTTGATGGCCCAGCCTTCCGCCCGGCACCGGCTCGAGATCCCGTCCAGCGCGAGATCGGCCTGACGGCGGCGGCCCTGGTCTACGGCGAGGCCCTGGCCCATGGCCTGGTGGACCCCAGCAAGCTGGGGGGCCTGTTCACGCTGGAGCGCCAACGCATTGATGTCGCTCTGGGTCTTTCCCAGGCCCTGGCCGGCGGACGGGTGGCTGAGTGGCTGGAGACGCTGGCGCCCCGCGACCCGGAATACCAGGCGCTTTCGGCGGAATATGTCCGATTGAGCGGTCAAGTGGCCACCTGGGATGGGGGTGCCCTGCCGACCGGTGCCGCCATATCCTTGGGCGGTCAAGACTACCGTGTCCCGATGATCGCCCAACGCCTCTTTGACATGGGCTATCTCAGCGGACCGCCGATGGCCTCCCAGACCCTGTCGCGGCCGATCTCGGAGGCGGTTTCGCGGCTCCAAACCGACAATGGGATGCAGGCCACTGGCAGCGTCGGCAACACGACCATCGCCCTGTTGAACAGCGGCCCTGCCGACCGCGCCCGGCAATTGGTCCTGAACCTGGAGCGGCGGCGCTGGCTGCGCCGCGAGGCCCCCGCCACCCGGATCGACGTCAATACGGCAGCGGCCTTCTATACCTATTATCACAACGGGGCTGTGGACTGGACCGCGCGCGCGGTGGTCGGTCGTGCCAAGCGGGCCACGCCCAGTCTGCAGTCCACCTTCAACCAGATGGTGGTCAATCCGCCCTGGAATGTGCCGGCCAAGATCGCCCGGGAAGAAATCTTCCCGCAGGGTCCGGGTTATCTGCGGCGGCAGAATATGTACGTCACCGAGGGGAGGGTGGTGCAACGGCCTGGCCCCGGCTCTGCCCTTGGCCTCGTGAAGTTTGACCTGCGCAACACCTATGCGATCTATCTTCACGACACGCCCTCCAAGCAGTTCTTCGACCGGGCCGCGCGCCACCGCAGCCACGGCTGCGTTCGGGTGGAAAATGCGGTGGAGTTTGCGCGTCACCTGGCGGAACTCTACGGGGTCGCCGACCGCTTTGAGGCGGTCCTGGCCACCGGCGAGACCGGAGTGGTCTCGATGGGAGCTGATATTCCGGTGAGGTTGCTCTACCACACGGCCTTTCTGGATGAGGCCGGTGCCGTGGCCTATCGGCCCGACGCCAATGGCTGGGATGCCAAGCTGGCCAGGGCGCTGGGACTGGACGCGCCGCGCCCACCCCCCGCCGTCCAGGAGATCACCACTGATCCGGCCGCTCACCTGGGGCCATAGGTTCGCAGGGATGGGCACCGCGTGCGTCCGTGCCCTCGGCCACGAGATCTGATAGGGGTCAGCGGTGCCCCAGGTCATTGTGATCGACGACCCCTCCGACCCCCGGATCGCCAACTATCGCGATGTGCGGGAGCGTGATCTCATCGGACGCGCGGGCCTGTTCGTGGCCGAGGGCGAGGTGGTGCTCAATGTGCTGGCGCGCTCAGACCTCTGCGAGCCGGTGTCTGTGCTGATCGCGCAGAAGCGGCTCAAGGGCCTGACCCACCTGCTGGACACACTGCCAGACGAAACGCCGGTCTATGTGGCGGGGCAGGCGGTGATGGACACAGTTGTGGGGTTTCCCATCCATCGCGGCATCCTGGCCCTGGGGCGTCGCCGGGCCATGCCGGAGGCGGGTGACCTGCTGGGGGGTCTGGGACCCGGTGCCCTGGTGCTGGCTCTGTCTGGGATCGCCAATCACGACAATATGGGCGGGCTGTTTCGCAATGCGGCGGCCTTTGGGGTCGATGCGGTGCTGTTGGATGGCGACTGCTGCGACCCGCTCTATCGCAAGGCGATCCGGGTTTCGGTGGGCGCGGCCCTGGTGACGCCATTTGCCAGGACCGCCGGCGACCTGCTGGATCTGCTGACCGAGGCCGGCTTCCAAACCCTGGCGCTTAGCCCGGCAGGCGAGACCCGGCTGGCCGATCTGCAACGGCCTGAAAAGGTCGCTGTGCTGTTGGGGGCAGAGGGGCCGGGCCTATCGGCAAGCCTGTTGTCTCGCGCCCGCACGGTGGCCATCCCCATGGCGACGGGCTTTGACTCGCTGAATGTGGCGACGACGGCGGGCATTGTCCTGCACCACCTAGCCTTCGCGGCCCGTCCTATCTAGCCCGCTTGGCACCGGGTTCATCGGAGCTGGCGATCAGCGACCGGGTCAGGTTGAGGATGGCGGTGCGCAGGGAGGCCTGCTCAACACTGGCAAAGGCTTCCAGGAGTTGCACAGCACCGGGCACAGCCAGCTTCTCAAACAGGCCCTGGTCGCTGTCGGGCCGGTCGGTTTCGCCCACCAACTCGCCCACGGAGGTTTCCAGCTTTTCGGCGATCCTCACCAGCATCGAGGCCGAGGTGCGGTTTGACCCGCGCTCGTACTTCTGAACCTGCTGGAAGCTGACGCCCAGGTGATCGGCCAGGTTGGACTGAGAAATACCCAACCACTTGCGGCGAACGCGGATGCGGTTTCCCACGGCGATGTCGATGGGGTCGGGCCCCGCTTCGTGAAGAGTCTCAATCACGGCCTGTCCTCAATGTCGTCTATCTCAGTATCAGCGTCCTTGGGCGCGCCCGCAGCGACGCCCGCCACCTAATCTGGTGGCGTCAGAGGCTCAGACGACTAGAACATATTGTGGCGGGTGTGAAGGGACCATCGGACCGAGCGCGCACTAAGGGTTTGAATTTGAGCCCGATTTGCGGTGTGCGGCGACAGCTAAAGGTTGTGTCCCGTCGGTCTGGCGGCCGGGCCAGGTGGGTCTTCAGGCGTCAGGCTCGCGGCCCCGAAAAATTCCCTGCACCTGGTCCAGGACAGCGATGGCAATATCTTCTCCCTCGGCCTCGAAGATCTCACCCGCCCGTCGCACAATCACCGAGATCGTGGCAAGGTCGCGTGGGCTCAATAGGCTCGCCAGATGTAGGAACTCCGCTGTCTCATCGCAGTGCCTAAACCGCTGACCTTGGTGGCCGGGCGTCGACAGAGTCACCTGCGGCTTGGTGTCGCTCATGGCACATTCGCTGCGGCGAACCGCGAGGCGTCCTCGAAGAACAGGTCACGCAGGGAGACCAGGCGGGCGCGATGCCCCAAGGCTATCAGGGGCTCTAGCAGGGCCTCGCGAGCGGCGGCAGGTGCCCCTGCCGCCTCGGCAACGACATCCACCAGCAACCCCCGGTCGGCGGCGGCGAAGGCGGTGGCCAGCACAGTGTCGGTCAGGGAAAATCCCACAAGAACCAGGGGTCCGCCGAGCCGCTGCGCTGTCTCGCTGAAACGTCGGTTCGTGAAGGCCGATGGCCCCTGGCGCAGGAAGATCGCCTCGCTGGGCAAGGGCTCGAGCTCTGAAATCGGCCGGCAGGCCGGCGGGTCGAGGTCACGGCAGTGGACGTGGAGCACCGGCCACCGCCGCGCTCGGGCCTCGCGCAGAACCTCCCGACACGCCGCAATGGTCCGCCCAGCCCCGTCGGCACCCAGCCGCCCGCGCTGGAGATCCAGGCAGACCAGGACCGAGGCATCTTGGGTATGGACGCTCACGAGACGAAGGCGCCGGGATTGCTGACCGCCCGGGCCGCCGACTTGTCCAGCACACCAGGTTCATCCCAGGCACCCTCTGGTCGCAGCAGTTCGTAGGGATCGGAATCGAGGGTCAGGGCGTTGGCGGGCGGTGTGCCCTCCACCACCATCTCCACGTAGTCGTGGTCGGAGACGGCAAAGCCATCGCGGGCGGGCCTGGCATAGGCATTGAAGTACTGCTGCCAGAACGGGATCAATCGCACCTGACCGTAGCCCAGGATCTGCCGGTAGTTCTTTTTCTCGGCCAGTTTCTTAGCGGCCTGGATCAGTATCAGGGTGGCGCGCCCGCCTCGGAACTCCCGGCGCACCGCCACGCGCTCGACCTTGGCGAAGTCGGCAAACCAGCGCACCCGCAAGGTGCCGATCGGTTCGCCGTTGCGGCGCAGGATCAGGTGGGTGGCACCGGCGAAATCGTTGCCGTCGAATTCCTCGTCATAGGGGCAGGCCTGTTCGCCCATATAGACCAAGGTGCGAACGGCCATGGCCTGCAT
>JANPAO010000577.1:0-3835 GCA_031429955.1 Phenylobacterium sp.
GACCGGGTCGATGTGGTCTCCACCTATGACCAGAGGATCCACTCGCCCTCCTTCAGCATGGCCCTGCCCAGTGTGGTGTCCCTCAAGCAGTATGTGACCCAGGACCGGCCCCCGGCCTTCACCCGCTTCAACCTGTTCCTGCGCGACGCCTTCACCTGCCAGTACTGCGGCTCTGGCGCTGACCTGACCTTTGACCATGTGACGCCCCGGTCCCGGGGGGGCCGCACCAGCTGGGAAAACATCGTCACCGCCTGCGCCCGCTGCAATCTCACCAAGGGGGGGCGCACCCCCCATGAGGCCCATATGCAACCCCGCCAAAAGGCCCGCCGCCCCACCGCCCGCGAACTCCAGGAGCGCGGCCGCCGCTTCCCCCCAAACCACCTCCACCAGAGCTGGCTGGACTACCTCTACTGGGACATCGAGCTGGAGGCTTGAGGGCCCGCGGCCCCAGCCGACCTAAGTCCGAATGACGGCGGCTGCGATAGGGAGGATCTGCCCAGGGACGGCGGACGCTTGATGTGGACAAAAGGCAGCGATTTGCTAAGTTATCTCCATGCGGAAGGTGACTTATTCCAAGCAATCTGCTAAGGTTCTTCGTCGGATGCCCGCAAACACAGCGGTCCTGATCCTGGCGAAGATAGATCAGTACGCCGCCAAACCGGAGGCCTTGGCCAACAATGTCACCAAGCTCCAGGGCCGGGAAGGCTACCGGCTAAGGGTGGGGGATTGGCGGGTCATCTTCGACGATGACGGCACGGTCCTGGCGATATTGCAGATTGGACCACGCGGCGGCGTCTATGGGTGAGGATGGAAGGATGAAGGCTCCCACGGTCTTTACGACCCCGAATGGCGACGAGATGGTGCTGCTTTCGCGTGCCGCCTTCGACCTGCTGGTGGCGACATCCGAAGAAGGTCGGGACGTCCTTGCCTATGACCTCGCCAAAGAAGCGTTGGAGAGCGGCGAAGAGGAGCGCCTTCCTGCCGAAATGGTCTCCCGCCTGGTGGGCGGTGAGCATCCTGTGCGGATCTGGCGACAACACCGGGGCCTGAGCATAGCGGCTCTTGCCAGCAGGGTCGGCCTCTCTGAGGGCTACGTCTCCCAGATCGAGACGGGCAAGCGCGACGGCACCATCGACGCCTTCAAGCGCTTTGCCGAGGCCCTGAGGGTCTCGGTCGACGACCTGGTTTAGAGCCCGACCTATCTGGAGAGTTCAATCGGCAGAGGTCTTACCCCCGCCGCGCCAGCCCCTGCTGCCCCAGCCGCCACTTGAACTGATCAAACCTGTCCTGGCCAAAGAAGGCCTCGCCGTTGAAGGCGAGCATCGGCACGCCGTAGTGGCCCGCCGCGCGCTGGGCAATCTGGGAGGCTTCGATCACCTCGTGCAGGCGTTCGGCCTCATTGTCGGCGGCCGCCGCGATCTCGGCGGGGTCCAGGCCGGCGCGCCGGGTGGCCTCGGCGATGTGATCGCCCAGGTGCCAGTCGTCCACCGTTCCGCTCCAGATCGTGTGGCTGACCGCCTCCAGGAAGGCCAGGCCCTTGCCCCGCTCGGCCGCCGCCACCCCCATCCGCGTCAGGCGATGAATGTGCGGCTGGTCCTTGGGATAGGTCCGCGTCGCCATGTCCATCAGCACCGGGTCGGGTCTCGGCCAGCGGAAGGGCAGGCCCAGAAAGGCGGCCTCCCGATGGATATCGCTCATGAAATAGCTGAACCACAGGGGGTCTCGGGTGTCGAAAAACTCCGGGGTCCGCACCGCCAGGGGATAGACCGGCCGGACGTTGCAGGTGACGTCATACTCCCGCTCCAGGGCCGTCAGCCGGTGCATGATCATGTAGGAGTAGGGCGAGCGGAAGGACCAGTAGAGGTCATAAGTCAGCGTCATGGCCGGTCTCCTTGCAGACGGCCGCGCGCGGCTCGGTGTTGCGATCAGGCGAATTAGTGGCATGGATCGCGCCATAATCAAGCGGCGGGCGGCGTTTGCCACGGCAATCGGCGGAACAGCCGATCTCCATCGTCATCGACCCCTGTGGCCAGCCGTATCCGGTTTGGCCGTTCCCCGGCCCTCTGCCGGGGGCCCGGCCTGAAGGCTGGACACGAAGCCCACGAAGAAAGCAAAGGGCACGAAGGAGCCGGAGAAGCGGCCCGCCCGTCTCAAGGCCGTCGAGGCGCTGACGCGCCTCCATGAGGCGAAGCCTCTAGCCCATCTGATGCTCTCAAATCCTCGGCTCTTGAGTCTGCGGATGACCTTCCACCTCGCCCTGCTGGGCCAGGCGTGCCGGGTCCTCTCCCTTCGTGTTCCTCGCGCTCTTTGTGAGCTTCGTGACCTAACCTTTCACCGCCTCAGGGGAACAGAAGCCAGGGCCCGCACATCCATAGACTCACCCTCAGACCCAGAGAATCTCGACGGAGGCAGCCCCCTGTCACAACCTCATCCGCCCTCTTCCGGTGGCTTCACCGCCGCGAACATCTGCAGCAACAGCAGGTCATAGGCGATCTTCAAGCCGCCCCGATCACCAGGGGCCAGGCAAAGGGGCTGAGGGTCAGCAGCAGTCCGGCCAGGGAGGGGCTGAGCGCCGAGGCCAGGCTGCGGGGCACATTGGTCAGGCTGGCGGCGGCGGCCCGCTCAGGCGGCGTGACGATGGCCATCACATAGGAGGAGCGCGCCGGCACATCCATGGCCGAAAGCGTCGAGCGGACCAGCAGCAGGGCCATGGCAATCGGCAGGCTGGGTGCGAAAGCCACCAGGATCATGCAGATATTGGCCGGGATGTGGGTAAAGACCATGGTGTTCACCAGGCCGATCCTCTGGGCCAGCCAGCCCGAGGCCAATTGCGAGAAGGCGGTCAGCACCCCCATCCAGAAGAACAGCGCAGAGGCCGTGGTCAGGGACAGGCCATAGTGCGCAAAGAGGTAGAGCGCCAACAGAGACTGGACCAGAAAGCCCCCGCCAAAACTGTCCAGGCTGAACAGACCCGCCAAGGCATAGACCCGTCTACGGGAGGGGCCGAGGGGCTGACGGGCCTTTTCGGCTTCACTCTCGAGGCTGGGCAGGTCCCGATAGAGGGCCATGACCACCAGACCCAGCAGGCCATAGAGCCCGAACATGGCCCGCGCGATGTCCAGGCTGGCCCAGCCCAGGCGGCTTCCCACCTGTTCGGCGACCCCCACCGCCAGGGCGCCGGCTGCGACACTGAGGGATCCCGTCAGGCCGTAGCGGGCAAACAGACGGGTGCGACCGGCATCGGAGGTACTGTGGGCCAGCAGGGATTGTTCCAGGGGCAGGAACGGACTGACATCGCCGCCCGAGGGGTTCAGCGTGCCGAGGCACCCCACCACCACCAGGGGCCAGAAGCCACTGAGGCCCGCGAAGGCCAGGCCCGTCAGGCACATCAACCCTGAGGCGGCGATCAACAGCCTGCGTGTGCTGACCCGGTGGGCGATGGCGCCGACGGCCAGGGTCAGGGCCGCCGATCCCAACAGCGTCGCGGTGGTCAGCACCCCCACCTGCAGCGGGGTGAAGCCCAGGCCGATCAGATAGACCGGTAGCAGCAGGGCCACAAACCCGTCGCCAAAGGCCCGGACACCCCGGGTCAGCAGCAGGCGTCGGGCGGTGCCGGTCATGGGCCCTGGAGGGGCCCCTCTCTGGACCCTGACCGTGAGATCACAGCTTTTCGCTGATCTTGATGGCGGTCCGGCACCCGGCGCGGATCAGGGCGGCCAGGACCCCGTAACCGGGGGCCTCGCGGGCACCCTCCGCCACGGCTTGGTCGCGATGGGCAAGTTCCTCATCGCGAAATTGAGAGAGTTCCGCCGCCAGGGCTGGTGCGTCCTTGGCC
>JANPAO010000578.1:0-2926 GCA_031429955.1 Phenylobacterium sp.
GGCGCCCAGGGGCAGGTTGGACAGGGAAAATCCCAGGATCGTTTTCAGGCTCAGCCTGCTGCCACCGGTGGCCGCTGCGTCAGTCACTCATACCATCCCGAAACATCCGGCGCGGTGTCCCCCGCGCGCGCCAACCAGAAAGCGTCGTCCCGCCGCCAAGGGCAAGAGGTGCCAGCATGCATGACAAGAAATACATCAAGCCCTTACCGGCAGCCCCTGGGTTACGGCCTGGTCGGGATGGGTGACATAGAAGTCCAGATCCGCCAGCAGGGCGTTCCAGGCCTGGTCGATCTCCAGGCTCCAGTCGGGACCCAGCACGTCGGCCAGGGTGGCGGCGACGGTGCCAAAAAAGACCCCGAACACGTCCGGCGGCACGTCATATCCAGCATGGGTCACCACCTCGGTCTGGATCAGGGTGTGGGCGTAGAGTCGCTCGCCCACGAAATCCAGGATGGCGGAAAACACCTTCGACAACATCTCGCCCCGGACCGCCCAATTGGTGTCGCTCCAGAACATCGCCTCCATCTGCGGGTGGTCGGCAAACAGGCGGGCATAGACCAGGGGCGTCAGGTCCTCACACCGCGCCGCAGCCATCTCCAGGCTGGCCTCGATGAGGGCGGGATTCATGAAAGCGCTCCTTGCCAGACCCCCGGGGCGGGGGAGGTTTCGGACCCTTGGCACCGGCACATCCCATTGCCTCGTCCGATAGCCGCATCATCCGCCCGCTTCAGATGATCATCAATCACTTAGATCGCTCTGGGTGCTTGCATGACGCCACGGCCATCGCCCAATAGGTACCATCAACCTGCCTCCAGCCAAGATCGAGACGCCCGTGCCCGCCCAAGACCTGCTGTCGCCCCTCAGTTTCCGTCACGGCCAGACCATGAAAAACCGCTTCATGCTGGCCCCCCTGACCAATCTGCAGAGCCACCCGGACGGGACCCTCTCGGATGACGAATTCCACTGGTTGACCAAGCGGGCCCAGGGCGGGTTTGGCCTGACCATGACCTGCGCGGCCCATGTGCAGAGGGTCGGCCAAGGGTTCCCCGGCCAACTGGGGATCTGGTCAGACGCCCATCTGCCCGGCCTCACCCGGCTGACCAGCGCCATCAAGGCCACTGGCAGCTTGGCGGTGGTGCAACTTCACCATGCGGGCTTCCGCTCCCCCAAGGACCTGATCGGCGAGGCACCGGTGGGGCCCTCTGACGACGAGGCTACCGGGTCGCGGGCGCTCTCCACGCCTGAGGTGGAGCAGTTGGCGGAGGACTTTATCCTGGCTGCCCTGCGCGCCAAGGCAGCGGGCTTTGACGGCGTCGAGATCCACGGCGCCCACTCCTACATCCTCTGCCAGTTCCTCAGCGCCGGCCTCAACCGCCGCACCGATCGCTATGGCGGTTCTGCAGAGAACCGGGGCCGGGTGATCGTCGAGGTGCTGGAGGGGATCCGCGCCCGCTGTGGCAGGGACTTTCTGCTGGGCCTGCGGCTGTCGCCGGAGCGCTTTGACCTGGACCTGAAGGAGATCGCCACCTTCGCCCAACAGGTAATGACCGGCGACCTGATCGACTTTCTGGACATGTCGCTGTGGGACTCCTTCAAGGAGCCCGGCGACGAGGCCTTTCAGGGCCGCAGCCTGATGAGCTATTTCACGCAGCTGGACCGTGGCCAGGTCAAGCTGGGAGTGGCGGGCAAGATCATGACGCCGGCCCAGGCGCGCGCCTGCCTTGAGGCCGGGGCCGACTTCGTCCTGCTGGGTCGGGCCGCCATCCTGCACCACGACTACCCGCTGAAGCTGGCGGCCGATCCCGACTTCATTCCGGCCAGCTTGCCGGTCACCCGCGACCACCTGCGGGCCGAGGGCCTTGGCCCGTCCTTCGTCACCTACATGTCCGGCTGGCCGGGCTTCGTGGCCCCCGAGGCCGTGGAGGCCTGAGGCCGTCGATGTTCTTGCCTTGACGCGCGTTGGATCCCAAAGCCGGCTGCCACCTTTGGGAGCGCCCGACTAGCTCTCGCGTTGAAAGCGGCTGCGAATGTGGGGCCAGGCCCAGCGGCCCAGATAGAACAGGGCGGCTGCCGCCCCCAGGACGATGGCAGCCAGCACCAGGCGGTGCTCCAGGTTCTGGTAGCGGTGGAAGGTGGTCTCACTGGTCTGGCCAAACCCGTAGCCGAGACCGGTAAACACCCCGGCCCAGACCACTGCGGCGGCGGCATTTAGCAGGGCAAAGGTGGCCGATGGGATCGCGGTGATTCCGAGCGCGATGGGACTGACCAACCGCAGGCCCACCAGATAGCGGAAGGCAAAGACATAGCTCACCGGATGTCGCTCTATAAAGCCCAGCGCCCGGGCAAAGCCGGGAGACCGGGCGGCCCGAACCACCAGGCGGGCGCTGCGAAAGTGGCGGCCGGCCAGGAACAGACCCTGATCGATCAGCCCTGAACCTGCCGCAGCGCAGGCCAGGGCCAGCCATAGGGGCACCAGATTCTGGTGGGCCAGAAAGCCGCCGGCGATGACCGCAGCCTGGCCCTCAAAGGCTGCCCCCAGAAAGATTGCGAGCGGCCCATAAGCGACGATGGCCTGCTGCAGGTCACCCATGGGCGTCCCCCTCTATCGATAGCGGATCAGGGCTTCCTGGGTGGCCGAGGCCACCATCACCCCGTCTGGTCCATAGATGGAGCCGCGATTGAATCCCCGACCGCCGGAGGCCGAGGGGCTGTCCTGGACATAGAGGTGCCACTGGGAGAAGTCGCTGGCCTTGTGGAACCACAGGGCGTGATCGAGGCTGGCCACCTGCAGGCGACCGGAGGCCCAGTCGATCCCGTGGGGCCGCAGGGAAACATCCAGCAGGGTCATGTCGGTGCCATAGGCGAGCGCGCACTGGTTCAGGGCCACGTCGTCCCCGAGCGGGGTCCGGGCCCGGAACCAGCACAT
>JANPAO010000579.1:0-2091 GCA_031429955.1 Phenylobacterium sp.
CCTGAAGATGAAGGTGGTGGCCTATGACCCCTTCCTCTCGGCCGAGCGCGCCGTGGAGCTGGGGGTCGAGAAGGTGGAGTTGGAGGATCTGCTGGCCCGCGCCGACGTGATCACCCTGCACACCCCGCTCACCGACAAGACCCGCAACATCCTGTCGGCCGAGAATCTGGCCAAGACCAAGAAGGGCGTCCTGATCATCAACTGCGCCCGTGGCGGTCTGGTGGATGAGGCGGCCCTGCGCCAGGGTCTGGACAGCGGCCACATCGGCGGGGCTGCCTTTGACGTTTTTGTCGAGGAGCCGGCCAAGGCCAATGTGCTGTTTGGGGCCGAGAACTTCATCGCCACTCCGCACCTGGGGGCCTCGACCATGGAGGCCCAGGAGAACGTGGCCCTGCAGGTGGCCGAACAGATGAGCGACTATCTGCTCACGGGCGCGGTCTCCAATGCGCTGAACAGCCCCTCGGTCACCGCCGACGAGGCCCCGAAGCTTAAGCCCTTCATCGCGCTCGCCGAACGCTTGGGGGCCTTTGCCGGTCAGATGGTGGACGTCGAGGTCAAGGCCATCGACATCGCCTATGAGGGCGAGGTGTCGCACCTCAACACCCGCCCCCTGACCGCAGCGGCCCTGGCCGGGGTCATGCGGCCGATGCTGGCGGAGATCAACATGGTCTCGGCCCCGGCCGTGGCCCGCGAGCGCGGCATCACCGTGTCGGAGAGCAAGCAGGACGACAGCCCCATCTATGAGAGCCTGGTGCGGATCACCGTCACCACGGCCATGGGTAAGCGCTCCTTCGCCGGCTCGGTGATGGCCGGCACGCCGCGCATCGTCGAGGTCAAGGGCATGGACCTCGACGCCCCCTTTGGCGCCACCATGCTCTATGTGAACAACCTCGATAAGCCGGGCTTCATCGGCAATCTGGGGGCCATCCTGGCCGACGCCAATGTCAATATCGCCACCTTCAACCTGGGTCGGGTGTCGGCCGGCGAGGACGCCATCGCCCTGGTAGGGGTCGATCATGAACCCCCCGAAGGCTTGATCACCAAGATCCGTGCCCTGCCGCACGTGAAGGAAGCCCGCACCCTGCGGTTCTGATCTGGGGGACGGCGGCGGACTCGCGCCGTCGTCCAAACCTGTTCTCAGGCCCGTCCAACCGTGATTTTGCCGGTGTCCGATAGGATCGCCGCGAGCACCATTGACTCCTTTTGTTGTCTCACTAGAACAAAATAGGAACAAAGGAGCAGAAAGCCATGTCGGGTTTTCGCGATGAGCGGTTGGTCGCTCTCAGGGCGAAGATCGCCGGCCTCGAGGCGGGCGGACGGGGGGACTCTGACTCCCTGTCCCTTGGTGATCCCCGGATCGACGGCTGTTTCCTCGGGGGCGGCCTGCCCCTGGGCTGCTGGCATGAATTCGTCGGCGAGGGGTTGGAGGCCGAGACCGGTGCCTGTCCCGCTGGCTTTGCCGCCTTGATGGCTGCCCCCTTGGCGCGGCGGGGGGAGGCGGTGTGGATCCTGCGCCGCGATGACCTCTTTGCGCCGGGTCTGGTGGGTCTGGGTTTTCCGGCCGAGCGGCTGATCCAGGTCTGCGCCCGGGATGAGGATGAGGCCCTGGCTGTGGCCGAGGACGCCCTGTCCACCCCGGGCGTCACCGCCGTCTTTGCCGAGGTGGAGGCGGTCAACCTGACGGCCGGTCGCCGTCTGCAACTGGCCTGCGAGAAGCGTGGGGCCACGGGCTTCATCATCCGCCGCCAACCCTATGGCGGACGGGTCAAGGCCGCCGCCGGATCTGCCGCGGCCAGCCGCTGGCGGGTCGCCCCCGCCGCCAGTGTGACGCCGCCAGGCGAGTTTGGTCTGGGCCCGCCCCGTTGGTCTGCGTTGCTGGAACGCTGTCGCGGCGGCCGCACCGGCGGCTGGCTGTTCGAGGCGACGGAAGCTTTCACCTATGAGGTCTCTGATGGGACGCATCCTCTACGCATGGTCGCCCCTCTGGGCGATCTCCAACTGGCACCGCCGCAACCCCTCCAACGCACCGGCTAGCCCCTTTGCCTTGATCGAGTCAGCCTTGGGCACCCGGCGCCTGTCGGCGGTGGACCG
>JANPAO010000580.1:0-3817 GCA_031429955.1 Phenylobacterium sp.
GGCTTAGGCTCCACGCGGTATCGGTTAGCCAAAGCGTTTGCGGCAAACCGCCAGCAGATCCTCAGACCCCCGCGCCTGACAGGCTGTCGTGCCGCAGACCTGGACCAGGGCATGGGTGCCCACCGGCTCCAGCATGAACATCGTATAGAAGGTGGCGACCTCATAGACCCGGATTGTCGCCATCTTCAGCAGGTCGGCGACGGCGCGGATGGCCGGTTAGGAGACCCAACCCTCCTGCTTCTGCACCAGCCACAGCACCGGTATGACCGCCGACTGCTGTCGACCGTCGGGATATTTGGAGATCCACCACTGCGCTTGCTTCAGGCTCTCCTTGGAGAAGGCGAAGCTGGCCGGCTGATGGGGTGAAAGGCGTCGAACGCTCACGGGTCAGAGCCTCACTTGACGAAATCGACCCGGACGATCTTGGCGTCCGAGATGGTGTAGATGGCGGCGACCTCAAAGGTGGCACCGCCGGGCGTGCGCGCGACCAACTCGTGGTCGATGACCCGCGATCCTATGATCACCCGGGCCTTCAGTTCGGCCTTGTTCTGAGGGAAGTCGGCGAACAGTTTTTCGTGGCGGGCGCGGATCGCCTCAATGCCTTGCGCGGTGATAGCCCCGTTGAAGTCGGCCAGCACGGCATCATCGGCATAGAAGCTGCAAAAGGCCGCCAAGTTCTGGCTGTTATAGGCCTCGAACTGACCGTCCACGACATCGAAGGGGCTGATGCAGGCAGGCGCGCTCATCGGTCGACCTCGCCGAACACGATATCCAGAGACCCGATGATGGCCGAGACGTCGGCCAGCATGTGACCCTTGGCCATCCAATCCATCGCCGCCAGGTGCGGATAGCCCGGCGCGCGGATCTTACAGCGATAGGGCTTATTGGTGCCGTCGCTCACCAGGTAGACGCCGAACTCACCCTTGGGGGCCTCTACGGCGGCATAGACCTCGCCCTCGGGGGTGCGGAAGCCTTCGGTATAGAGTTTGAAGTGATGGATCAGGGCTTCCATCGACCTCTTCATCTCGCCCCGGCGTGGCGGCGAGATCTTGTTGTCCTCGGTCATTACCGGGCCGGTCGTCTTGTGCAGGCGGGCGACGCACTGGCGGATGATCTTCACCGACTCTCGCATCTCCTGCATGCGACACAGGTAGCGATCGTAGCAGTCGCCGTTCAAACCCAGCGGGATCTCGAAGTCGAAGTCGTCATAGCACTCATAGGGCTGGTTACGGCGCAGATCCCAGGCAATGCCGGAGCCGCGGACCATGACTCCGGTGAAGCCCCAGTCGATGGCCTCCTGACGGGTCACCAGGCCGATATTGACGTTCCGCTGCTTGAAGATGCGGTTGCCGGTGATCAGCTTGTCGATGTCGCCGAGAGGACGGGCAAAGGCCACGGCCCAGTCGTCGATATCGTTGATCAGGGCCTCAGGCAGGTCCTGGTGGACCCCACCTGGCCTGAAATAGTTGGCATGCAGACGCGCACCACAGGCCCGCTCATAGAAGCCCATCAGCTTCTCGCGCTCTTCGAAGCCCCAGAGCGGCGGGGTCAGGGCCCCCACGTCCATCGCCTGGGTGGTGACGTTGAGCAGGTGGTTCAGCACTCGACCGATCTCGGAAAACATCACCCGGATCAGGCTGCCGCGGATCGGAACCTCCAGACCCAGCAGCTTCTCGATGGCCAGGCAGAAAGCATGCTCCTGGTTCATCGGCGCCACATAGTCGAGACGGTCGAAATAGGGGATGTTCTGGAGGTAGGTCCTGTACTCCATCAGCTTCTCCGTGCCGCGATGCAGCAGGCCGATGTGCGGATCGACCCGCTCCACCACTTCGCCGTCCAGTTCCAGCACCAGGCGCAGAACGCCGTGGGCGGCCGGGTGTTGAGGGCCGAAATTGATGTTGAACTTGCGGACCGGGGTCTCGTCCTCCGAGAGCGGGGTCATGGCGGCATCGTCTGCCATCACTTGGACTCCACCTTCTCGTCGCCCGGCAGGACATAGTCGGCCCCTTCCCAGGGCGACAGGAAGTCCCAGTTGCGGAATTCCACCGACTTCACAGGCTCGTAGACCACCCGCTTGAGCTCGTCGTCGTAGCGCAGTTCCACATAACCCGACATCGGGAAGTCCTTGCGCAGCGGATGCCCATGGAACCCATAGTCGGTGAGGATGCGCCTCAGATCGCGGTGGCCATCGAAAAAGATACCGTACATGTCGAAGGCTTCGCGCTCATACCAGTCGGCACAGGGAAAGACCCCGGTGGCGGTGGGGACCGGGGTATCCTCGTCGGTCTGGACCTTCAGCCGGACCCGCTGGTTCCGGGTCATCGACAGCAGGTGATAGACCACGTCAAAGCGGAAGGGGCGCTCCGGATAGTCCACGCCACACAGGTCGATCAACTGGTGAAAACCAAACTGATCCCGCAACAGGGTCAGGGCCTGGGTCACCCGTCCAGCAGGTGCCGTCAGGGTCAGGTCGCCAAAGCTGACGGAATAGCCGGCGATCGCGCCGGCGCTGTCGGCCACGGCCTTCTGGCCCTGGTCTTCAAGGGTTTGGGTCGTGACGGGCCAGGTCATCGTTCGATGGTCCCGGTGCGGCGGATTTTCTTCTGGAGCTGCAGCACGCCATAGACAAAGGCTTCGGCGGTGGGCGGGCAACCCGGGACGTAGATATCCACCGGCACGATGCGGTCACAGCCGCGCACGACGGAATAGCTGAAATAGTAGTAGCCGCCGCCATTGGCACACGAGCCCATGGAGATGACATAGCGCGGCTCAGGCATCTGGTCGTAGACCTTGCGCAGGGCCGGGGCCATCTTGTTGCACAGGGTGCCGGCCACGATCATCACGTCCGACTGCCGGGGGCTGGCGCGGGGCGCAAAGCCATAACGCTCCAGATCATAGCGCGGCATAGAAGCCTGCATCATCTCGACGGCACAGCAGGCCAGGCCGAAGGTCATCCACATCAGGGACCCCGTCCGCGCCCAGGTGATCAGGTCATCAGCCGCCGCAGTGATGAAGCCCTTGTCCGATAGCTCTCCGGAAATGCCGTCGAAGAAGGGGTCATGGAGCTTGGCGTTGTACCCCTCGACGGTTGAGCGCGCGGCGGTGCCGGCAGGAACGATTACTCCCATTCCAGGGCTCCTTTTTTCCATTCGTAGATGAAGCCCACCGTCAAAATTCCCAGGAAGCACATCATCGACCAGAAGGAGAACTGGGCGACCTCCGGAGGCAGCTTCATGAGCGAGACCGCCCAGGGAAACAGGAAGGCCACCTCAAGGTCGAAGATGATGAACAGGATCGAGACCAGATAGAACCGGACATCGAATTTCATGCGCGCATCATCAAAGGCATTGAAGCCGCACTCGTAGGACGAGAGCTTCTCAGGGTCCGGGGCCGAAGGGGCAAGGACGGCCGAGGCCAGGATGAAGACGATCCCGAGGGTCGCCGCGATCCCGAAAAAGATCACGATAGGGAGGTACTGCAGAAGGAAGGCGTTCATGGGATCCTCAAAGGAGTCGCGCCCTTCTAGACCACGTTCGACGTCGGTTCAAACAGCGCAATGGCAGAGATGTCGGCCTTGTCGCAAAGTCCCGGTTTCGTTCTGCAAACGCCTCGCAGGAGCGCCACTCATGGGCAACAGTACACAGGCAGAACCACCCTTCCCGCAACTCGCCCGTTGACACGATTCCGGTCGCAACCTATCAGACGCCCCTCGCGGGCCTCCTTGGCCCAGATGCGGATGTAGCTCAGTTGGTTAGAGCGCCGGCCTGTCACGCCGGAGGTCGCGGGTTCGAGTCCCGTCATTCGCGCCACTTTCCCC
>JANPAO010000581.1:0-3650 GCA_031429955.1 Phenylobacterium sp.
CGAGGCGATAGATGCGAGTCGCCGTGCCGGAAAACAGGGCGGTCTTTTCGTCCGCTGAGGCCCCCTTGGCCAGGACCTTGAAGGCGTTCCACAGCACATCGTAGTCGCAGCTTCCGATATCGACGGGGAAGTTGCTTTCGAACATGGCGCGGTCAGGGCCAAAGGCCTCGATGCAGGTCTCGATATAGGGCTTCCACTCCGCCGCCAGGGCCTCTGAGGACGCCGGGGGGTCGGACATGAAGGAGTCAAATCCGGGGAAGACCATGGCCAGACCCCCCAGCTTCACCGCCACATTGGGCAGGGCCGCGAGCGCCAGGATGTTCGCTTTCCAGATCGGGAACCGCTCGGCGCGCTTGCCGCCATAGCTGGCGATGCCCAGGGGGGTGCCGACGTGATCCAGGATGATCTGGGTGTCTGGGAAGGCCTGCGCCAGGTCGATCAGGTCTGGAAGCTGCGGCTCCAGCATCCAGGCATCGAAGGATAATCCCAGCGGAGCCAGTTGCGCAAACCCCTCGCGGAACGCAGGCGACAGATAGAGCCCGCCCTCCTGCCGGGCCAGGGGACCCAGCACATCCTTGTCGGGATCAGACGAGGCGCTTTGCCGGATGCCTCGAAACCGCCCGCCGCCGGCAGCGACATGGGCCTCCAGGGTCTCGCGCACGGCACCGCCCAGGGTGCAGTCGGCATGGCCGACGATCCCGGCGCAGGCCAGGACATCGCCATAGAGGCCGCTGGCCGACATGGCCGCGACGCCGTTGACGAACTCGGTCTCCCCCACCGGCCGCAGGGCCGGGGCGGCACTGCGGCGGTACATGGAGCCGCACTCCATATAGACCGTGGCCTTGACGTTGTGGCCGCAGGTCATGTCGGTCAGCAGTTCGGGAAACAGGTACCTCGGCACCCGCCGGGTCACCTGCTCAAAGCCGTGCTTGGGCGGCGGCAGGGCGGCCATCAGGGCCACGGGTCGGTCCCAAAGGTGGTGGTGCGGATCAACGATCGGCAGGTCGGGTTCGAGGATGGCTTCACGACTCATGCGGGGATCTCCGAAAGAAGGGCGTCGGCCATCAGGGTCTGGGTGGTCGCCTGCACCGGCGGAGCGGTCAAACTCATGAGCTGGACCATGCCGACATAGATCAGGTCGTGGGTCGGATCGACCCAGAACCAGGTACCGGCCGCACCGTCCCAATGATAGGTCCCCACGCCGACCGGCACCCCGGCCAGGGCGGGATCGGTGAACACCACGCCGTTGAACCCCTGGCCGAAGCCCGGCCGGATCACCTGGTGCCCAATGCTCCATCGGTGGGCCAGCATCGCCTCGGAGAGCTGGTTGGTCATCATCAGCTTTACCGCTGCGGCGCTGACGATGCGCACACCACCGAACATCCCGCCATCCAGCAGCATCTGGGCGAACCGGGCATAGTCGCCCACCGTGGAAATCAGCCCGCCGCCGCCGGAGGCCGCAGCCGGCGGTGCCTGGTGGTCCGGCAGCATCGGATTGGCCGACAGGGGCACCAGGCCTCGGCTGGCGCTGCTGCGATAGAGAGTTGCCAGGCGGGCGGCCTTCTCGGGCGGGGTGTGGAAGGCGGTGTCGATCATGCCCAGCGGCTGGAAAATCCGGTCGCGCATAAAGTCAGGCAAGCTCTGGCCGCTGAGCTTTTCGATGATCGCGCCCTGCAGATCCATGGACAGGCCATAGATCCATTGGGTTCCCGGCTGAAAGGCCAGGGGCAAGCGCGCCAGCTTGCGTGACATCTCCGCCAGGCTGCCCACGTCCCAGACCCCGGCGGACTCATAGAGCCGCTCCAGGCCGCCCAGGGGTTCGCGGCCATAGACCAGGCCCGCGGTATGGGTCAGCAGTTCGCGCAGGGTCGGCGGGTGATCGGGCTCGTGCAGGGTGACCACGCCGGCCTCGTCCATGCCGCCGAAAACCTTGACGCCGGCAAACTCCGGCAGGTGTTTGGCGATGGGGTCGTCGGGCGACCATAGGCCCTGGTCATGCAGGATCATCATGGCCACCGCCGTCACCGGCTTGGTCATGGAAAAGATGCGGAACATCGTGTCGGCCGCCATCGGTTCGGCCGTGGCCAGGTCCCTCTTCCCCAGGGTGGTGACCTGGGCGATCTTGCCGTGGCGGGCGGCCAGCGTCACGAACCCGGCCGCCACGCCGCTATCCACCAGCCCCTGGAGATAGGCGTTGATGGCGCCCAGGCCGGCGCTCGAAAGCCCGGCCTGGGCCGGGGTGGCGGGGACGAGGTCGCGGCTGGTCATCGGTGGGTTTCCTTGGCGGCAAGAACAGCGGCTCGCACCAGGGGCAGGCGGTCATTGCCGAAGTACATGTCGGTGCCGTTCACAAACAGAGTCGGTGATCCGAAGCCGCCGCGCGCCATCACCTCCTCGGTATTGCGCCTTAGCTGGTCCTTGACCTCTGGTTCGGCGATCCCGGCCGCAAAGGCCACCGGGTCGATCCCGAGGTCCTGGCAGATCTGGGCCAGCACCTCGTCCTGCGAAATGTCGCGGTTGTCGCCCCAATAGGCGCCAAACACCCGACTGGCAAAGGCCACCAACTGGCCCTGGGGTGCGAGCCAGATGCAGCCCCGCATAGCCTTGACGCTGTTGACGGGAAAGACCCTGGGCGGAAAGGTGATGGCGATCCCGGCATGGCGGCCCCAGTCCTCCAGGTCCTTTTTCATGTAGCGGGCCTTGGCCGGGACCGGGGTGGCCCTCTGCTCATAGACCGACGGGTTCACCGTATTGAAGATCCCCCCCACCAGGATCGGCCGCCAGGTGACCTCGACCCCAAGCTCGGCGGCCAGGGGCTGGAGGTTGTGGAAGGCCAGATAGGTCCAGGGGCTGGAGCAGTCGAAGAAACACTCGATCATGGCGTGGCAATCCCAAACAGGGTCTTCTTGGTCTGTGCGTCCATCTCGCCCGGCCGCGCCATCCGCCCCACCGCCGTGCCGGCCACCACGCCGGGCCGGGCGCGGACGGTGGCAAACCAGCGCTTGATGTTGGGATAGTCGTCCAGGGTAAGGCCCTGGGCCTTGTGGGTGATCAGCCAGGGAAAGCAGGCCATGTCGGCGATGGAGTAGTCCTCCCCGGCCACATAGGCCCCGGTTCGCCCCAACTGCCCGTCCAGCACGCCATAGAGCCTGGCGGCCTCGCGGCTGTAGCGGTCGATGGCATAGGCGATCTTCTCCGGCGCATAGAGCTTGAAGTGGCCGTTCTGGCCCAGCATCGGCCCCAACCCACCCATCTGCCACATCAGCCACTGGATCACCGTGCTGCGCCTCCGCACGTCGGCGGGCAAGAACCGCCCGGTCTTCTCCGCCAGATAGATCAGGATCGCCCCGGTCTCGAACACCGGGATCGGGGGTCCGCCGTCCTCCGGGTCCTGGTCGATGATGGCGGGGATGCGGTTGTTGGGACTGATGGCCAGGAACTCCGGCGCAAACTGCTCGCCCCGCCCCAGGTTCACCCGATGGACGGCATAGGGCAGGCCGCACTCCTCCAGCATGATGCTGATCTTCCAGCCGTTGGGGGTGGCGGCATAGTAGAGGTCGATCACGGCGCGCTCCCGGGCCTCTGAACGGGCCTTGCCCCCAGACTACCTAGCTTGCGGCCCGGCGCCACTGGCCTTTGACGTGCCAGAG
>JANPAO010000582.1:0-5604 GCA_031429955.1 Phenylobacterium sp.
AGATCACCGTTCTGCGCCAGGGCGCGGGCAAAGGCCTCGTCATTGGCCTCCTCGCCCGGATAGAAGCGGACATTCTCCAGCAGCAGCACATCGCCGGGGGCCAGGGCGGCCACCGCCTGGGTCACGTCGGGGCCTGCGCAGTCAGGGGCAAAGGCCACCGGGCGTCCCAGTACCTTGGCCAGGGCCGGTGCGATGGGTGCGAGGCTCATCGCCGGCACGAACTTGCCCTTGGGCCGGTCAAAGTGGGCCAGCAGGATGATCTTGGCCCCACCGGCCCGCAGCTTCTCAATGGTGGGAACCGCCGCCCTCAGGCGGGTGTCGTCAGAGACCTCTCCGTCCTGCATGGGGACGTTGAAATCCACACGGACCAGGGCGCGTCGCCCCTGCAGGTCGGCGTCGTCGAGGGTGCGGAACGCCATGGGTCTGGCCTTAGATCAATTTGGCCATAGCAAGGGCAGTGTCGCTCATCCGGGTCGAGAAGCCCCACTCATTGTCATACCAGGACAGCACCCGGCACAGGCCGCCATCGACGATCTGGGTCTGGGGCAGGGCCACGGTGGAGGAGGCCGGGGCATGGTTGAAATCGATGGAGACCAGGGGGTCCTGGGTCACCGCCAGCACCCCGGCCAGGGGCCCGACAGCGGCAGCGGCGAAGGCGGCGTTCATCGCCTCGACCGTTGTGGCCCGGCTGGGAACAAAGGTCAGGTCCACCACCGAGACATTGGGGGTGGGCACCCGGATCGAAGACCCGTCCAGCTTGCCCTTCAGGGCCGGGATCACCAGGCCCAGAGCCTTGGCGGCGCCGGTGGAGGTGGGGATCATCGACATGGCCGCTGCGCGCGCGCGGTACAGGTCGGCGTGCATCGTATCCAGGGTCGGCTGGTCGCCGGTGTAGGAATGGATGGTGGTCATATAGCCCCGCTCGATGCCGCAGAGTTCCTGCAGCACATGGGCCACGGGGGCCAGGCAGTTGGTGGTGCAGGAGGCATTGGAGACCACCAGGTCGGCGGCGGTCAGGGAGGCGTGGTTGACGCCATAGACAATGGTCTTGTCGGCGTCGGTGCAGGGGGCCGAAACCAGGACCCGCTTGGCCCCGGCGGCCAGGTGGGCGGCGGCCTTTTCCTTGCTGGTGAACAAGCCCGTGCATTCCAGGGCGATATCAACACCCAGCTCGCGATGGGGCAGCTCGGCCGGGTTGCGGATGGCCGTGACCTTGATCTTGCCGCGTCCCACATCGATGGTGTCGCCGTCCACCGTGACGGTGCCGGGGAAGCGCCCGTGGACGCTGTCATAGCGCAGCAGGTGGGCGTTGGTTTCCACCGGGCCCAGGTCATTGATCGCCACCACCTGGATATCCGTGCGGCCATGCTCGACGATCGAGCGCAGGACGAGCCTGCCGATACGGCCAAAGCCATTGATGGCGACGCGGACGGTCATGAAGGTCTCCTAGAGGGCGGAACGAACACCGGGATTTGGGCGCGGTTTTTCGGGTTGGGGGCGCGGGAGTCAAGCCCTGGCACGATCAAGGCTTGTCGCGAACTGTGTCAGGCGCGCTCAGTCGTGGGCTCAATCTTCACGACCGTGACGTGATCGGCGGCCTGCTGAGCCCGAGCGCGCGCCTCGTCGGTGTCGGACCCCCGGGCCAGGGCCACCCCCATGCGGCGGCGCACGAAGGCTTCGGGCTTGCCAAACAGCCTGATATCGGTGCCCGGCACGGTCAGGGCCTGGGCCACCCCCTCGAAGGCCACGCCTTGGCCCTCCAGGCCGCCATAGATCACCGCACTTGCGCCGGGCTCGCGCAGGCTGACATCGACCGGCAGGCCCAATATGGCGCGGGCGTGCAGGGCAAATTCGCTCTGAACCTGGGTGGCCAGGGTCACCAGACCGGTGTCGTGGGGCCTCGGGCTGACCTCGGAGAACCAGACCTGATCACCCTGGACGAACAACTCCACCCCAAACAGGCCAAGACCTCCGAGCGCCCCGGTGACGGTGTCGGCAATGGCTCTGGCTCGGGCCAGGGCCACGGGGCTCATGGCCTGGGGCTGCCAACTCTCCACATAGTCGCCCTTGACCTGGCGATGGCCGATGGGCTCGCAGAAGGACCTGGCCGTGGTGCCGTCGGCGGCCAGATGGCACACGGTCAGCAGGGTGATCTCGAAGTCGAAGCCGACGCGGCCCTCAACAATGACCCGGGCCTGCTCCACCCGCCCGGCCTCCAGGGCATAGGTCCAGGCAGCAGCCACGTCCTCAGGCCGCTCCACATAGGACTGACCCTTGCCCGAGGAACTCATCACCGGCTTGACGAAGCAGGGGAAGCCGGCGACATCCTGGGCACCGGCGGCCAGCTCAACCTGGGTCGAGGCAAAGGCATAGGGACTGGTGGGCAGACCGAGTTGCTCGGCCGCCAGCCGGCGGATGCCCTCGCGGTTCATGGTCAGTTGGGCGGCGCGCGCCGTCGGGATCACGGTGGCCAGCCCCTCGGCCTCAATCTTCAACAGTTCATCGGTGGCGATGGCCTCGATCTCCGGCACGATCAGGTGGGGTCGCTCCAGCTCGATGACGGCCCGCAGGGCTGCGGCATCGGTCATGGTGATCACATGAGACCGATGGGCCACCTGCATGGCCGGCGCATGGGCATAGCGATCCACACCGATCACCTCGCAGCCTAGCCGCTGCAATTCGATCGCGAGCTCCTTGCCCAGCTCGCCGCAGCCCAGCAGCATGACCTTGAGGGCGGAGGGCGATAGGGGCGTGCCGAGGCGCATGGGGGGTTCCGAACTGTTTTGCCCGCTGACGCGAGGCTAATCTCAGGGGGTAGAGGGCCTTATCTGGTCCCGGCCGCCAGGACACGGCCGCCGTGGGCGACCTGGACGATGACCGCGCTCGCCAGTCCCTCCGATGGCGCGGGTGGCAGGCGATAGGCGGTGGGTTTGCCACGCCAGGCCCCCAGGCGCTTGATCTGAACCACCACATTGCGGCTCGACACGGTCTGGCCCCTGTTGTCGCCCTTGCGGACCACCACCTCCTGGGCGCGCGGGTCATAGCGCAGCAGCCAGACCTCGGCCCCGCCGCGCGGCAGGGCCCCGGCTCCGACATCGGCGCGGCGCTGGCCGATGAAGGCCACATCGGGGCCTCGCGGGGCCTTGGCGGCGTCGGAGACCAGCTTGTCGATCCGCTCGGCCTGGAGACCTCCCGCCTGGGTGCGCCCCGCCACCACCACCTGGGGCGTATAGGGTTCGGGCAGGTTCAGGCGGGCGACATAGGCCTTCTGGCGCTGGGCGAACTCCGGCTTGGCGAAGGTGTCGGCCCAGCCGAGATAGTCCCAGTAATCGACGGAGAAGGTCAGGGCCAAGACCCCAGGCTTCTCCGCCAGCTTGCCCACATAGGCATTGGCCTCACTGCAGGAGGCGCAGCCCTGGGCGGTGAACAGCTCCACCACCACAGGCGAGCGGGCCTGGGCGCCGAAGGGCAGCGCCAGGATCAGGACGGTAAGGAGAACGGCAAAACGCATCGGGCCGCACTTAATCGGACTTCGTTGACGCGCGTCTTTCAACAAGGTGTGACCAGGCGGCGGGGCCGCCTGGTCGAGACCACCTAGGCGTCGGACTTCGCAAGGTTGCGGAGCACATAGTTCAGAACCCCGCCGTTCTTGAAATACTCAAGCTCGGTGGGGGTGTCGATCCGGCAGCGGACCGGGAAGCGGGCGATGCGGCCGTCGGAGGGGCGGTACATCTCCACCGTCAGCTGACGGCGGGGCGAGAGTTCGGTCAGGCCCCGAATGGTGACGATTTCCTCGCCGGTGAGGTTCAGCTTCTGCCAGCCTTCCTGCAGGAACTGGAGGGGCAGGACGCCCATGCCCACCAGGTTGGAGCGGTGGATGCGCTCGAAGCTCTCGGCGATAACCGCCCGGACCCCAAGCAGCTTGGTGCCCTTGGCCGCCCAGTCGCGGGAAGAGCCAGTGCCGTATTCCTTGCCGGCAAACACCACCAGAGGTCGACCTTCACCCTGGTAGCGCATGGCCGCGTCATAGATGGCCATGACGTCGCCGGAGGGGAAGTGCTTGGTGATCCCGCCTTCGATGTCCGGGGTGATCTTGTTGCGGATCCGGATGTTGGCGAAGGTGCCACGCATCATGATCTCGTGATTGCCCCGGCGGGCCCCATAGGAGTTGAAGTCGGTGGTGGGGACCTGACGCTCCCGCAGATAGACCCCGGCGGGCGAACTGGCCTTGATGGAACCTGCCGGCGAGATGTGGTCGGTGGTGATGGAGTCGCCGAACACCGAGAGCACGCGGGCCTCGACGATGTCGGTGACCGGGGCCGGCTCCATCTTCATGTCCTGGAAGTAGGGCGGGTTCTGGACATAGGTGGAACCCATGTCCCAGGCATAGGTCTGACCCCCGGCCACCTTGATGCCCTGCCAGTTCTTGTCGCCCTTGAAGACGTCGGAATAGCGGGTGGCAAACATCTTCTGGGTGACGTGCTTGCGCTGCAGGGTGGCGATCTCTTCGGAGGTCGGCCAGATATCCTTCAGATAGACCGGCTTGCCGTCCTTGCCCTGGCCCAAGGGCTCGGTCGCCAGGTCGATGTTCATGGAGCCGGCCAGGGCATAGGCCACCACCAGGGGCGGCGAGGCCAGGTAGTTGGCCCGCACATCTGGGTTCACCCGGCCCTCGAAGTTGCGGTTGCCTGACAGCACCGAGCAGGCCACCAGATCACCCTTTTGAACCGCATCGGAGATGGCCTCAGGCAGGGGGCCGGAGTTGCCGATGCAGGTGGTACAGCCATAGCCCACCAGGTTGAAGCCCAGGGCATCGAGGCTCTTGGTGAGGCCTGCGCTCTTCAGATAGTCGGTGACCACCTGGGAGCCGGGGGCGAGCGATGTCTTCACCCAGGGCTTGACCTTCAGGCCCTTTTCGATGGCCTTCTTGGCCACCAGACCCGCAGCGATCAGCACCGAGGGGTTGGAGGTGTTGGTGCAGGAGGTGATGGCGGCAATGACCACGTCACCATTGCCGACATCGAACTTTTCGCCGGCCACGGGGATGCGCTGGTTGGCACTTCCCTCGTCGAGCTTGCCGAACTCCTTGGCCAGGCCGGCCTTGAACTCGGCGGCGGCGTCAGAGAGCAGCACCCGGTCCTGAGGGCGCTTGGGGCCGGCCAGAGACGGCAGGACGCTGCCCAGGTCCAGATCCAGGGTATCGGTAAACTCCGGGTCGGCATCGCCGGGCTCGAACCACAGGCCCTGGGCCTTGGCATAGGCCTCCACCAGGGCGACGCGATGGGCATCGCGGCCGGTGGCGGTGAGGTAGTCGATGGTGGCCTTGGTGACCGGGAAGAAGCCGCAGGTGGCACCGTATTCCGGGGCCATGTTGGCGATGGTGGCCTGGTCTTCCAGGGTCAGGCCGGCGAGGCCAGGGCCGTAGAACTCGACGAACTTCCCCACCACGCCCTTCTTGCGCAACATCTGGGTGACGGTCAGCACCAGGTCGGTGGCGGTCGCGCCCTCGGGCATGGCGCCGGTGACGCGGAAGCCGATGACCTCGGGGATCAGCATGGGGATCGGCTGGCCCAGCATGGCCGCCTCGGCCTCAATGCCGCCAAC
>JANPAO010000583.1:0-3358 GCA_031429955.1 Phenylobacterium sp.
GCCGTCCATCACATCGATATGCAGCCAGTCGGCACCGGCGGCGACCACGGCGCGGCATTCCTCCCCCAGCCGTGCGAAATCGGCCGCCAGGATCGATGGCGCAATGATCGGGGTGCGGGCGGTCATCTGCTGGACTTAACCGTCGCCGGGGGGTGGGACAAGACCGAGTTCGGCGGTGAAACGGGCAATAAAGAAGCCATCGGTGCCGCCGGTCAGGTGGTGGGGCAGGATGCGCAGCGTGCCGTCGGCCCGGAGGCTGGCGGCCGGCGCGCCGCCCTCGGCTGGCGTGATGGGTGCCAGTGACATCCCCTGATTGCGGGCCAGGAACCCTGCCACCTGGGCCTCACCCTCCTCGGGTTCCAGGGAACAGACGCAATAGACCAGCCGGCCACCGGGCTTGAGCCGTTTGGCGGCGGCGTCCAGCAGCCGGGCCTGGACCCCAGCCAGGGAGGCCACGTCGCCGGGGCGGGCCGCCCACAGCACATCAGGATTGCGGCGGTAGGTGCCGGTGGCACTGCAGGGGGCGTCCAGCAACACGGCGTCAAAGGTGCGACCGTCGTCCCAGGACCCGGCGTCAGAGGTCACCGTCTCGGCACTCAGACCCATGCGAGCCAGGTTCTCAGAAAGCCGCAGCAGGCGCTGGGCTGAACGGTCCAAGGCCGTGACCTGCGCGCCCGTGGCGGCCAGTTGCAGAGTCTTGCCGCCAGGCGCGGCGCAGAGATCCAGCACCGTCTCTCCGGATTGGGCTGCCAGCAGGCGGGCCGGCACCGCGGCGCTGGCGTCCTGAACCCACCAGGACCCGTCGGCGAAGCCCGGCCAGGTGGAGATCTCGCCCCGCAGGGCCGAGCGCAGGGTGCCGCCCGGAAGTTCCTCGGCCTCCAGCCCGGGGATCAGGTCCGGCGAAAGGGCCTTGAGGGAGAGATCTGTGGCCGGCTCTGCGGCGATCAGGGTGGCCATCGCCCGGGCGGCCTCGGCACCGAAGGCCGCGCTCCAGCGGGTGAACAGCCAGGGTGGGGCCAGAAGTTCCGGATCGGTCATGTCCGGTGGCTCGCGGGTCAAAGCCCGCAGGATGGCGTTGACGACGCCCTTGAAGGCCCGGCCCTCCTTCAGGGTCGCCACCAGGTCGACGCTGGTGCCCACGGCCGCAAAGGCCGGCGTGCCCAACACGAAGACCTGAGCCACACCCAGTCGCAGGATGTTGCGGACCACATCGGGCGGGTCTCGCGACAGGCGGGCGTCCAAAGCGCGGTCGATGGGGCCAAGGTGGCGCAGGGTGGCCAGGGCCAGGGCACGGGCAAAGCCCCGGTCGCGCGGCGCAAGACCTCGGAAAGCCGGGGTGGCGGCGGCCTCGTCAAAGCCGGTGCGGCGAGCCAGGGCCGCACTCAGCAGTTCAAGGGCGGCACGGCGGGCCGGCAGGCCGGAGGCATCGGCGGGGCTTGGGATATCGTTCACGCGGGCGGCGTGCCCGCATTGCGTCCCGGAGGCAAGGGCCAAGATGGCCAGGGCCGGGCTTGGCGCAAGGGGGCAAGAGGGCCTAAAGACGCGGGATGGATGACCCTAGCCCACCCCATGCCGCCCCTGGAAAGGTCCTGAGCCCCGCAGCCCGCCGGGCCTTGGAGGAGGCCGCCGCCCGAAAGGCCGCCGAGGTGGCCGACCAAGGTCCGCCGGAGGACGGCGGTCCCGCCGGCCTGGAGCCGACCCGCTTTGGCGACTGGGAACGCAAGGGTATCGCCGTCGACTTCTGAGCCTATGCGGGCATTAACCCTTCGCGCGGCGGCTTTCCCGCCAGAGGCGTGAGCGGTCGCATCGGGGGGGTCGCAGCCTTAGGGTTGTGCTCCCTGATACGAGGCGACCTGCAATGTCCTGGTTCCTGCGGACGATGCTGGGCTTGACCCTGGCCCTAAGCGCCAGCGCAGCCCTGGCTGGATGTCCCAATCCCTGCGGCTATGACAGAGGCTATAGCCTGCCCACCTATGGTGACGTTGCCCAGCACTATGGCGGATCGCCCTGTGACCGTGGCTGCGATCGGTGGGGCCCGCCGCGCTATGAGCCGCCGCCCTGCAGCCGTTGCGGCGGCTACGATGACGGCTATCGGGAACCGCCGCCCTGCCGCAGCCAGGCCTGTGATTGCCGTTGCGGGGGCGGTGAGGTCTCCGTCGCCCCGACCTTCTTCTATGACAATGGCGGTGTCGGCCCCATTCCGCAGGGCGGTTATGGTGGCGGCGGGGGCTATGTGATGAGCGGCGGCGGCGGATATGGTGGTGGCGGTGGCGGTGGTGGCGGTGGTGGCGGCGGCAGCGCAAGCGCGAGTGCCTATGCCTCAGCCTCGGCCAGTTCCAGCTCTCACATCAGCATCAATGTGGGCGGCGGCGGCGGGGGGGGTCATGGCGGCGGTCATGGCGGCGGTGGGTGCAGCACCTGCGGCCACGGTCACTGAGCGTGGAACCCTGCCATTTCTCCGACGATCCGCATCGCCGCATGCCGGGGGTCGTTGGCCCCGGTGATGGGCCGACCGCAGACGATGTGGGACGCCCCTGACGATAGGGCTTCGGCCGGGGTGGCCGCGCGGGCCTGATCGTTCTTGGCGGCCCAGTCGGGGCGGACACCCGGCGTCACCACCAGGAAGTCCTTGCCACCGATGGACCGGGCCAGGGCCGCCTCATGGGGACTGGCGATCACCCCGTCGCAACCGGCCTTGACCGCATGATGGATGCGGCGCTCCACCAGGGCCCGCGCGGTTTGGGGAAAGCCCATCTCCAGCAGATCCCCGTCTGAGAGGCTGGTGAGCACGGTGACCGCCAGGACCTTGAGGCCTGATCGACCCCTGCCCCGGACCGCAGCTTCCATTACCTGTGGCTCACCGTGGACGGTCAGGAAGTCACAGCCACTGTCAGCCAGAACCGCAGCCGATCTCCGGTATTAGGTAGCAAACGGGACAAGGTCGCGACACCCATCACCGGATAGCTCTCAGACACCATCAAATACGATGCAGTTGCATTTTTCGAGTTTGCACGGCTGAGATTTGGGCGTCAAGTTTTCCCACCGGGATGTGGGGGGCAGTTATGGCGCAGGCACCAATCAGCGTTTATCTCGATCTGGAAGCTGGCCGGGTCGCGGACATGGAGGTTGTCGCACGGGCGGCCTTGGCATTTTCCGCCGCCGTCAAAGATTTAGCCTACGTCATAGACCCAGGCTTAGATCTTCGGATTGAGCTTCAGAGCGGAACTGAAGGCAGCCTGAATCTCAATACGATCCTTCGAAATCTGAAGGACCATAAGGGCGAGGCAATTACCCCACGGCAGGGAATCGGGGTTAACGCGGAGTTGAATTGAGTATTTGGAGCAGGAATTCAGGGCTC
>JANPAO010000584.1:0-5550 GCA_031429955.1 Phenylobacterium sp.
GGGCGGAACCCGGAAGCCCTTCCCCCCCAAACCCTGGGGGGGGGGGGGGGGCCACCTCATGGGGTGCCCGCCCAATCCTAGTCCGCCACCCAGTTGCCGTGGAACCCGAAGGGTACGCGGCGCGGGATGTGGGCGACACCGATGGGGCCCTTGGCGACATCCTGGGCCTCGAAGACCACGAAGTCGCTGCGATCCTCAGCGGCGCGATAGACCACCGCGGTCAGCCAACCATCACCCTCCGGCGCGTCGGGCGTCCGGGGGGTGAAGACCGGCTCGGAGACCATGTCGCCGCCGGCGAAGGCATGGACCTGCCGCTTGCCGGTGGCCAGGTCCAGGTGGGCGATGGCGTTGAGCTTTACCGACCGCAGATTGTTGGTGTCGCCGGCATAGAAGCCGTGACGATAGGCCTGGCCCGCCAACCGTTCGTCGAAGCGCGGGAACTCGCAATCCAGGTCATCAATGGCCTCTTCCTTGATGGCGTTGCTGTCGCCGGCCAGATCGAAGGTCCAGCGGGTCAGGCGCGCGGCGGTCCGCAGTCCGGGTGATCCGTCGGCCATGGGGAACAGGGGTGCGGCATCATAGCGGCAGACCTCGGCCACGATCTTGCCGTCAACCTCATGGGCATTCATCGGGTGAAAGACGTAGCAGGACTCGACGTTGAACCAGCGGATGGAGGAGACGTCGGCGTCGCGGCGCATCACCCCGACATGGCCGCCCTTTTCCGGCTCCCAGGCATAGGCCGGAAGGCCCTTCATGGCCCGCTCCAGGCTGCCGGTCAGGGGCAGGACCGGGAACAGTACATAGTTCTCCGTCACCATGAAGTCGTGGACCATGGCCGAATAGGGCGCCTGGAAATCCGTGCGCCGGGTGACCACACCCGCCGCGTCCGTGGTGCCGTAGCTCATGCCCGCTGACAGGGGCATGTCGCCGACCCCATAGCCGAACCAGGCCATCTCGCCGGTCTTGGGGTCGATCTTCGGGTGGGCGGTGACCCGGCCCTTATACTGATCAGCATAGCCGCGGGCGGCCATGGTTCCCGGCGCCACCTCAAAGGGCATGTGGGCCTCTTCCAGGGCCAAGAGTTTTCCCGCGTGCCAAAGGATGTTGGTATTGGCCACACCGCTATCGACACCGGCGGCAATCGGATCCGTGAGCATGGGGTTCAGACCGCCAAACAGCGACCGGCCATGCTCGCGCTCCAGCTCCCACTTCGGCGTGCGGACATAGCGATTGCGGTAGCTGACCTTGCCGTCCTCGACCCGGAAGGCGTGCAGCATACCGTCGCCGCTGAACCAGTGATAGTTGGGGTCCTTGGGCTCAAACTGGGGATTGGGGCCCGTGCGGTAGAGGGTGCCCCTCAGGCCCGCCGGAATCTCGCCGGTCACCGCCAGATCAAAATCGTCCTCCGAGCGGATCGGGCCGAAATTGCCGGAGAGATAGGGGTTGATGCGAACGTCGCCGTCCATGGTGGGCACCTTTCAGGTTTGATCAGGCCGGGCTGATGATGTGACCATCCTGGGGACTGACCTTGCCCTCCAGGACGCTGTGATAGGCATGGGTCAGACCCTCGACGCCCCTGTGCTGGACCAGGGTCAGCCAGGGACTGTCGGCGACAAAAGCCCGCAGACCCTTGTCGAACCGCACGTCGATCTCGCCGGGACCCCAGTCAGCCTGCCGCTTGCGGATCTGGTCGGGGGCAAAGAACATCGCAGGCTTGGGGCCTGTCAGTTCTGATGGCGCGCGGCCGGCCTCCCAATGGGTGGCGCCGACAATGATGCTGCGAGCCAAGCCCTCCCCAAGCGCGGTGTGAACCGCCACCGTGGTGGCCCGGCTCCCGGCGAAGTCGACATAGGCTGCCAGCCCTGAGGACGTCAGGCTCGCCACCTGATCATAGGTCAGCACCTGATCGTAGAGGCCAAAGCCTGTTAGGGTCTGGGCGTTGGCGGGCGAACTGAGACCGATCACCTCTTGCCCACGGGACTTGGCAAACCAGGCCAGGCCCATGGCCGTCTTGCTGGAGGCACTGGAGAGCACCAGGGACTTGATGGAGGTGTCCTCGCTGAGGAAGTCATCCAGGACAAAGGAGGTCATCAACAGGGGCCAAAGCAGGGCCTTGTGGTCATCCCGGTCATCGACCGGGGCCTCCACATAGCCATTGTAGACGGGCGGTAGCTCTGCGCGATGGGCGGCGCGGTCGGTGAAGCCGGTGCGGCCCTTGACCAGTTTCATCGTGAAGCTGGTGGACATCGGCAGGTAGCCGAACAGGCGCAGACCCACCGGAGCCTCGGCGACGCGGGACTCGGTCACCGTGGCGAACCCCCAGACCGGGATGCGGCCAAGGCCCTCGGGCGCCGGAAAAAACTTCCAGTAGCCGACGGCATCGCCCATCATTCCGTAGGTGATATTGTTGGCGGTGAGGGAGAACCGTTCCACTGTCAGGCGAACCTCGCCCTCGGCCAGAGCGACCGCAGGGGCCGGTGCAATCTGCACCTTGCGCAGGTCCTTGCGATCCACCAGCAGGTCCCAGTCAGCCATCGTCGCCCCCCAACATTTCTTACGTTGTAAATTTATCTCGTAAGAAGTAACGCCTTGCAAGCGATTTGTTTGCTAGGGTTGCGTCATGCCTCGCGTGCTGTCCGAGACCGATGTCGCCGATTTCCGTGAACGCCTTTGCGGGGTCGCCGAGAAGCTGTTTGCCGAGCGCGGTCCCGATGCGGTGACCATGCGGCAACTGGCCTCGGAACTGGGGGTCAGCCCCATGACCCCCTATCGCTACTTTGCCGACAAGGAAGACATTCTGGCCGCCGTGCGCACCAATGGCTTCAACAGGTTCGCTGAGGCGCTGGAGACCGCCTATGCCTCGACCCAAGGGGCCAAGGCCAAGGGTGCGGCGGTGGCCGAGGCCTATATGACCTTCGCCTTCGAGCATCCCCAGACCTACAAGCTGATGTTCGACCTCAACCAACCCAATGAGGCCGACTATCCCGACCTGGTGGCCGCCACCCATCGCGCCCACGCGACCCAGACGGCCTATGTGAAGGCCCTGGTGGCTGATGGCGTGCTGGCGGGCGATGCCGGTGAGATCGGCCGGATGTTTTGGGCTGCCACCCATGGTGCCGTGGGTCTGGAACTGGCCGGCAAGCTGCCGCCAGGGACAGGGCGACTGGTGAACCAGCAACTGGGCCACGCCCTGGCGCGGGGCCTGCGGCCCTAAATGTCCGAAGGCTGCAACGCCGCCGCTTGACCGCCCCGGCGTCAGGGGCGGAGTCTGCGCCCACCATAGAGGGAACTGCACCATGGCCGACATCCAACCGTTCGAAGTCGCCTGGAGCGATGCCCAGGTGCAGACGGTGCTGGATCAGGTGCGCGCCTATCCCTGGCCACCGATCCCGCAGGTTGAGGATGGCTGGGCCTATGGCTGCGACGCCGGCTATCTGAAGAGCCTCTGCGAACACTGGACCGAGGCCTATGACTGGCGCTCAGCCATGGCCGACCTGAACCGGTTTCCTCAGTTCACCGCCAGGGTCGAGGACTATGACCTGCACTTCCTGCAAGTGGTGGGCGAGGCCGGCGGCAAGCGGCCCCTGCTGCTGACCCACGGCTGGCCCGGCTCCCACTACGAGTTCTGGGGCACCATCGAGAAGCTGGCCTTCCCCTCCCGGTTCGGCGGCGCGGCCAAGGACGCCTTTGATCTGGTGATCCCCTCCCTGCCCGGCTTCGGCTTCTCCTCCAAACCCACGCGGCCGATCGGTCAGAGGACTACAGCGCGACTGTTCGACACCCTGATGACGGAGGTTCTGGGCTATGGCTCTTATCTCGCCCAGGGCGGCGACTGGGGAGCCCTGGTGACCTCCTGGCTGGGGCATGATCACGGCGACCACGTCCGCGCCATTCACCTGAACATGATGGGCTTTCGTCCCCATGGCGGCCCCAAATCGCCGGAGGAGATCGCCTGGCTCACCCGTCAGGGCGCGATGATGGATGTCATGGGGGCCTATTTCCGCCTCCAGGCCTCCAAGCCCCAGTCCCTGGCCTGGATGGGAGCCGGCAATCCGGTGGGACAGGCCGCCTGGATCGCGGAGCGCTTCCACGACTGGTCGGACCTGAGGCAAAAGCCGCTGGACGTGGTTCACCCCAAGGACCGGATGCTCACCAACATCATGCTCTATGTGATGACCGACAGCTTCGCCACGGGTGCCTGGTACTATCGGGGTCTGCTGGAGGAAGGCGGCGTCAACTTCCAGGAGGGCGAGCGTTGCGAGACCCCCACCGCCTTTGCCAACTTCCCCGGCGAGCCTCTCTATACCGCCCCGCCACGCGCCTGGGCCGACCGGGCCTATAACATCACCCGCTGGACCGAGATGGCCAGTGGCGGCCACTTCGCCGCCATGGAGGAGCCTGACCTGTTTGTCGCCGACGTGCGGGACTGGGGTCGGGGGCTCTAGCTGCAAAAGCGGTTTCCAAGGCGACGGGATCGGTTCTATTCGAGCCATGGCCCGATACGATTTTGCGTCCGACAATACCGCCCCCGCCACGCCTGAGGCGATGGACGCCCTGGTGGCCGCCAATACCGGCACCACCTCCGGCTATGGCTCCGACCACATCACCCGCGCCGGGGCCGATGCCGTGCGCGCCCTGCTGGACGCCGATGCCACGGTGCGGTTCGTGGCCTCGGGGACCGCGGCCAACGCCATTTCCCTGGCCACCCTGTGTCAGCCCTTTGAGGCGGTGCTCTGTCATCAGCATTCCCATGTGGCCACCGATGAGACCGGGGCACCGGGCTTCTTCGGCCACGGCCTGGGGATTCTTGGCCTTCCTGGAGCGTCCGGCCGCATCGACCCCGCCGGCCTGGCCGCCCCCCTTTCAGCCCCCGACCAGCCCCACTGGCAGGCCCCCGCCGCCCTGTCGGTCACCAATGCCACGGAGTACGGCACGCTCTATTCACTCGCCGAGCTGAAGGCCCTGATCGATCCGGTGAAGGCCCAGGGCTGCCGCGTGCATTTCGACGGCGCGCGCCTGGCCAATGCGGCGGCGGCGGGCTTTGACCTGAGGGCCATCAAGGGCCTGGGCGTCGACATTCTGGTGGTGGGGGGAACCAAGGCCGGCATGACCCCCTCAGAGGCCGTCGTGATCTTCGATCCGGCCCTGGCCCATCGCTTCGATGCGCGGCTGAAGCAGGCCGGGCAACTGCCCTCCAAGGGCCGGTTCTATGCCGCGCCCTTCATCGGCATGCTGGCGGACGGAGCCTTTGTGCGCCACGCCGCCCACGCCAATGCCATGGCCCAGCGACTGGCCAGCCTCATGCCCTTCCCCCTGGCCCATCCGGTGGAGGCCAATGCGGTTTTCGTGGAGATGGACGCGCCCACCCTCCAGCGCCTGCAGGACGCCGGCTGGTTTGTCTATCGCTTCATCGACGGCTCGGTGCGGTTCATGTGCTCCTGGGCCACCACAACCGAGGCGGTGGACGAATTGGGCGAGACGCTCAAGCGCCTCGCCTAGTTCGCTCTATGCGCCGGCCATCGCCCGGTGGCTCACCAGTCCCGCCAGACG
>JANPAO010000585.1:0-9893 GCA_031429955.1 Phenylobacterium sp.
GGGGGGCAAGGGGGCCAACCTGGCCGAGATGTCGTCCCTGGGTCTACCGGTGCCGCCAGGCTTCACCATCACCACCGACGCCTGCGTCCATTATTACACCAACGACAAGCAATACCCCGACGGCCTCACCGCCCAGGTCAATGCCGGTCTGGCCAAGGTCGAGGCCCTGACCGGCAAGGTGTTTGGCGATGCCGCCAATCCGCTGCTGGTGTCGGTGCGTTCGGGCGCGCGGGCCTCCATGCCCGGCATGATGGATACCGTCCTCAACCTGGGCCTCAACGACCAGACCGTCGAGGGCCTGGCCAAGCTGGCCGGTGACCGGCGCTTTGCCTTCGATTCCTATCGTCGCTTCATCCAGATGTATTCCGCCGTGGTGCTGGATCTCGACCACCACATGTTCGAGGACATTCTCGACGAGCATAAGGAGCGCCTCGACGTCCAAGTCGACACCGCCCTGGCCGCCGAGGACTGGGAAAAGGTGGTGGTCGCCTATAAGGCCGCCGTCGAACGCGAACTGGGCCATCCCTTCCCCCAAGACCCGCAAGCCCAGCTTTGGGGGGCGGTCAGCGCGGTGTTTGCCAGCTGGATGAACGAGCGCGCCAAGTTCTATCGCCGCATGCACGACATCCCCGAAAGCTGGGGCACGGCCGTCAATGTCCAGTCGATGGTGTTTGGCAATATGGGCGAAAGCTCCGCCACCGGCGTGGCCTTCACCCGCAACCCCTCTACAGGAGAGGCCAAGCTCTACGGTGAGTTCCTGATCAATGCCCAGGGCGAGGATGTGGTGGCCGGCATCCGCACGCCCCAGGCCCTGACGAGGGCCTCCCGCGAGGAGATGGGAGAGAAGGCCCCCTCCATGGAGGAGGCGCTGCCGGTGGTCTTTGCTGAGTTCAAAGCCGTCGTCGAGAAGCTGGAACAGCACTATCGCGACATGCAGGACATCGAGTTCACGGTGGAGAAGGGGCGCCTCTACATGCTCCAGACCCGCAATGGAAAGCGCACCGCCAAGGCCGCCCTCAAGGTCGCCGTCGATCTGGCCAATGAGGGCCTGATCAGCAAGGAAGAGGCGGTGATGCGGATCGATCCGGGGTCGCTGGATCAACTGCTGCACCCCACTATCGACCCGGCCAGCCCCCGCGATGTCATCACCACCGGCTTGCCCGCCTCGCCAGGGGCGGCCACCGGCAAGGTGGTGTTCGATGCCGACGAGGCCACCACCCTCGCCGAGGCCGGCGAGGCGGTGATCCTGGTGCGCGAAGAGACCAGTCCCGAAGATATCCACGGCATGCATGCCGCGAGGGCCATCCTGACGGCGCGCGGCGGCATGACCAGCCATGCGGCCGTGGTGGCACGCGGCATGGGACGGCCCTGCGTCTCCGGGGCCAGCGAACTCTATATCGACGACAAGGCTCAGACCTTCCGCGCCCGCAACCGCATCTTCAAGGCGGGTGACATCATCACCATCTACGGCTCCAAGGGCGAGGTCCTGTCCGGCGCGGTCCAGATGATCGAGCCGGAGCTGACCGGGGACTTCGCCGCCCTGATGGTCTGGGCCGACGCCATCCGCAGGCTGAAGGTGCGGGCCAATGCCGAGACCGCCGCCGACGCTGCTGCGGCCCGCCAGTTCGGGGCCGAGGGTATCGGCCTGGTGCGGTCAGAGCACATGTTCTTTGATGCCGTGAGGATCGCGGCGGTTCGCGAGATGATCCTGGCCGACGACCGCCCTGGTCGCGAACAGGCCCTGGCCAAGATGCTGGTGATGCAGCGCGAGGACTTCGTGCAGTTGTTTGCCATCATGGAGGGGCTGCCGGTCACCTTCCGCCTGTTGGACCCGCCCCTGCACGAGTTCCTGCCCCACACCGCCGAGGACGTGGAAGCCGTCTCCAAGGCCACCGGCCTGGACGCTGCCAAGCTGCTGGCCCGCGCCAAGGAGCTGCACGAGGTCAATCCCATGCTCGGCCACCGTGGCTGTCGCCTGGGGGTGGCCTATCCTGAGATCTACGAGATGCAGGTCCGCGCCATCCTGGAGGCGGCCATCGAGGTGGTGGCCTCTGGCAGGGCCGCTCCGATCCCGGAAATCATGCACCCCCTGGTCTCCAAGGGCCTGGAGATGAAGTTCCTGCGCGAACTCACCGATCGGGTTGCCAAACAGGTGATGGCCGAGCATGGCGTCACCATCGATTACCGGGTCGGCACCATGGTGGAACTGCCCCGTGCCGCCATCCGCGCCGACGATCTGGCGGAGTATGCCGAATTCTTCTCCTTCGGCACCAATGACCTGACCCAGACCACCTTCGGTATCAGCCGTGACGACAGCGGTCGTTTCCTGGGGGCCTATATCGACAAGGGCATCTTCGAACGCGACCCCTTTGTCACCCTGGACCAGGAAGGCGTGGGCGACCTGATCGCCATCGCCGTGGAGCGGGGTCGCCGGACCCGGCCGGACATCAAGCTCGGCATCTGCGGCGAACACGGCGGCGACCCGGCCTCCATCGAGTTCTGCGAAAAGATCGGCCTGGACTATGTGAGTTGCTCCCCCTTCCGGGTGCCGATCGCCCGACTGGCCGCCGCCCAGGCCGCCATCGGCGAACGCGAGAAGGACCGGTGAGCCTCGAGCCGCCCCGCATCCGCGGCGTCCTCTATACCCCGCCCACCGAGGGTCTCCCGCTGCTGGTGGCCATCTTCCGCGACAACGCCCTGGTGGGCTGCAACATCGCCGCCGACCAAGCCGAGGGCGACGACAAGATCGCCACAGCCGTCGCCGAACTGAAGCGGCTGGAGTCCACCGGAATGTTGCCCGCCAGCCCCCAGATCAAGCCGCAGTAGGGCTCACCCACTCCATGTCATCCCCGCTTCCGCAACGCGGAAGGCCGGGACCCATAGGCACCGATCTATCCTGCTTGCCCCGCGCCTCTGGGTCCCGGACAAGGCTTCGCCCTTCCTGGATGACAGCCTTGGTTGCGGCGCGCGCTCCGACGCGCCCCATCATCACCCCTGCTTCTCAAACTCCGCGTCGATCACCAGCTCGATGGGGTCGGCGAAGATGGGGGCCATGGCGAAGTCGCTGGGTTTGATCCAGCCGCGGGCGGTCATGCCGATGCGGGGTTTGCCAAAGCCCTTGCCGGCCCCCACCAGCACCACATCAAAGGTCATGGGTGCGGTCTTGCCCATCAGGGTCAGGGTGCCGTCCACCTGGCCATGGGTGGCGTCGGTCTGGCGAAAGGCGGTGGAGGTGAAGGTGGCCGTGGGGTTGGCCTTGGCGCCCAGGAACTTATCGGAGATCTCGGCCCCGAAGCCCGCGACATTGGTGGCCACGGTCCCGGTCTCCACCATGGCCGTCACCGAGGACTTGGCCGGGGCTGTGGGGTCCCAGGTCAGGCTGCCCTTGACCTTGTCGAAGCGGAAGATGCTGAAGGAATAGCCGATGTGGCTGACCCGGGCGATCACAGCGGCGTGCTGGCTGTCCAGGCCATAGGTGCCGGCTGGGGCGAGGCTGGCATCGGCCACTCCACAGGCGATGCCCGGCGGCAGGCCGGGCGGGCAGGTGGCCAGGGCTGGGGCGGCCACGGCCATCGTCAGGGCCAGACCCAGTCCGGCAATTCCGTGTCGAATCGTCATCGTGGCGCATCCTTGTTCTGTGGGCTCATGTCCTAAGGACGCTGCCCTGGCCGCACATCCGACACGGCCCGCGACATTTTTCAAGCCGGCTCCAGAAGTTCGGCCTCCAACAACTCCTGCAGCAACGGGGTGCGGGGATAGGGGTGGTGGCGGTATTGGCGAAAGCCCTCGGCCAGGGCGACGCCGAAATCGCGACCGCGCCGGCGGGTCCAGGCCTCCATCGAGGCCTGGTGGTCGCTGATGTCGTGCTGTTGGGCGACCCAGCTATCCTGGCTGGCATGGGCCGCCAGCATCGCCTGTTTGGTGGGGAAGACGGCGGCAATGTCGGCACCGAAGTCGGGGATGACCTTGGCACCTTCCCGATCCCGCCCGCCAATGGGGTCCATGAA
Organism: Phenylobacterium sp.; assembly: GCA_031429955.1. Classification (GTDB taxonomy): domain Bacteria; phylum Pseudomonadota; class Alphaproteobacteria; order Caulobacterales; family Caulobacteraceae; genus Phenylobacterium. The sequence goes on from JANPAO010000585.1 coordinate 4,008, forward strand.
ATAGAGGTGGGGGATGCCGGCCAGGGGCGGGGCCTCTCCGGTCTGGTAGTTGGGGACCGAGGCGGCAAAACAGGCGTCGCGCACCAGCAGGCTCGTGGCCTCATGGTCGGGGTGATAGTCGACGGGCGAGGCGGTGATGACGATGTCGGGGGCCGCCCAGCGGATCATCTCGGTTACCGCGCGCCGACAGGGGTCATCGTTGAACACGCAGAGATCGGGAATGTCGGCACAGCGATAGCCCGCCCCGATCAGGGCCGCAGCCTTTGCCGCCTCGCCCCGACGCAGGGCCGCCGTGGTGGCCAGGTCGGTGTCCGCCGACCCGCAATCGCCGGCCGTCACGGTGACGATCTTGAGGGTGTGCCCCTTGGCCGCCAGCAGGGCCAGGGTGCCGGCCCCCAGGGTCTCGATGTCGTCGGGGTGGGCATGGATGGCCAGGATCACAGTCATCGTCCCTTATCGCCCAAGGTCAAACATGAGACAAATTTCACCTGACAGCGGTCGCCATTTCTGAGCTGCTTGCTGGGGAAAACAGGGGAGGGGCAGATGGCCCAATTTGATCCGGCTGCGGCGACGCAGGCCTATCTGGCGGTCTTGTCGCCGGAGGCTCACGCCAAGGCCACGGCCTATACCCAGGGCGGACACTGGGTGCTGCTGTGGGGTACGCTGGTGGCGGTGGCCGCCGCCTGGCTGATCCTGCGGTCTGGGATCCTGACGAGGATTGCGGCCAGCGTTCAGAAGGCCAAGCCCCGGCCGGCCCTAGCCACCTTCCTGGTGCTGCTCACCGCCATGGCCCTGGAAGGACTGCTCACCCTGCCCTGGGCCATCTATGCCGACTGGTGGCGCGAGAAGGGCTACGGCCTCACCAGCCAACCCCTGGAAGGCTGGATGGGCGAACACCTGTTGGAGATGGCGATCTTCCTGGTCCTCAGCGTCGTCTTGGGCTCGGGGCTCTATGCCCTGATCCGGCGGGCCCCCAAGACCTGGTGGCTCTGGGGCGGTGGTCTGGTGGCGGCCACCTTCATGGGTCTGATCGTGCTGGCGCCGGTCTATCTGGAGCCGCTGTTCAACACCTTTACCCCGGCTCCTCCAGGCCCGGTTCGCGAGACCGTGGTGGCGATGGCCAAGGCCAATGGCGTGCCCTCGGACAAGATCTTCGTCTATGACGGCTCCAAGCAGTCCAACCGCTATACCGCGAATGTCGCGGGGCTGTTTGGCACCGCCCGTGTGGCGATGAGCGACACCATGTTCAAGCAGGGGGCCGACCTGGCCGAAGTTCGCGCCGTGGTGGGACACGAGATGGGCCACTATGTGGACAAACATGTTCTGTCCCGGGCCGCGGCAATGGGTGTTCTGGCTCTGCTGGCCTTCTTCCTGGTGGACCGGCTGTTTGCGCCGGCAGCGGCCCTGATGGGGGCCAAGGGGCTAGGGATCGCAGATCCTGCCGCCTATCCGGTGATCTCCATCCTGTTGGCGGTCCTGGCCCTGCTGGCAACGCCCTTGACCTCGTCCATCACCCGCGTGTCGGAGACGGAGGCCGACCGCTTCTCTCTGGAAAGGGTCAACGAGCCCGACGGCCTGGCAAAGGCCCTGGTCAAGACCATCGAGTACCGCGCCGCCACCCCCTCAAAACTGGAGGAGACGATCTTCTACAGCCATCCTTCCGTGGGCAGCCGCGTCCGCATGGCCATGGACTGGAAGGCCGCCCAGATGAAGACCGACGCGGTGCGGTAGGGGCGCCTACCGCTTGCGGACAAACACCGTTCCGGCCGAATAGCCGGCACCGAAGGAGCAGACCAGGCCAGTGTCCCCGGCCTGGAAATCCTCATTGGCGCTGTGGAAGGCGATGATCGACCCGGCTGACGAGGTATTGGCATAGGTGTCGAGGATGATCACGTTCTCGCCGGGCTCAGGGTCTCGACCCAGCACCCGCTTGCCGATCATCACGTTCATATTGATGTTGGCCTGGTGCAGCCACAGCCGCTTCAGCGCCGTGGGGTCGACCCCCAGGTCGGCAGCGTGGTCGACGATCATCTCGGCCACCATCGGCACCACCTCACGGAAAACCTTGCGGCCCTCCTGGACAAACAGCTTGTCCGGCGCCCCGATCCCTTCGGGGGCTGTGCGGTTCAGGAACCCGAAGTTGTTGCGGATATTGTTGGAGAATTGTGTCTTCAGCCGAGTGCCCAGGATCTCCCAGCCCTGACCAGCCTTGGCCAGGTCCTCGCGCTCGACGATCACGGCGGTGGCCACGTCGCCAAAGATGAAGTGGCTGTCGCGGTCGCGAAAGTTCAGGTGCCCAGACGTGATCTCCGGATTGACCACCAGCACCGCCCGCGCAGAGCCCGAGACGATATAGTCCACGGCGGTCTTGATGCCGAAGGTGGCCGAGGAACAGGCAACATTCATGTCAAATCCAAAGCCCTCGATCCCCAGGGCCTGCTGGATCTCGATGGCCATGGCTGGATAGGCCCGCTGCATGTTGGAGGCCGCGCAGATCACCGCATCGATCTGGCTGGCATCCTTGCCCCAGCGCGCCAGGGCGTCGCGGGCGGCGGCCACACCGATCTCGGCCATGACCGAGATCTGGTCATTGTCGCGTTCGGGGATCTGCGGGGTCATGATCGCGGGATCGAGCACGCCTGCCTTGTCCATCACAAACCGCGACTTGATCCCCGAGGCCTTCTCGATGAACTCCACCGACGACGGCGTCAGCGCTTCCACCTCGCCCTTCGCGATGGCGGTCTCGTGCTCGGTATTGTGGTTGGCCACATAGGCGTTGAAGGCCTCTACCAGCTCGGCATTGGAGATGCTCTGGTGGGGGGTGTAGAGGCCCGTGGCGGCGATCACGGCTGCGTGCAAGATGTCGTCTCCCGGTCGATGCGCGCGGTCGCGCAGGCTCTGACATCCCAGATAGCACGCCGCGCGGCAAGGTCAGCAGCCGCGTCTCGTCCGGCGATGGCCCACCGCCAGGTTGCCTATTCCCCAGCGTAAAGATCGCCAAGCCCCGCGAATCTGCGCAAAGCGGTGACTTGCCTCGCGTTTCGACGTGAGTCGAACCCCTTTGATAACCGGAGGTCACATGACCCAATCTGAATTCATCGAACAGGTCGCCGCCGCCGCCGGGACCACTCAGGCAGAAACTGGCCGCGTCCTGGAAGCCATGGTCGCCACCCTCACCGGCGCCCTGGTCAAGGGCGGCGACGTCCGTCTGTCGGGCCTTGGCGTGTTTGATATCGGCGACCGTGCCGCCCGCGAAGGCCGCAACCCCTCCACCGGCGAAGCCATCCAGATCGCCGCCTCCAAGGCCGTCCGCTTCCGCGCCGCCAAGGGCCTCAAGGATGCCGTCAACGGCGAAGCCCCTAAGAAGGCCAAGAAGTAAGTCCCGCACGCGGGCTCGCCCGCGTCGGACGTCGTCGGAAACAGGACCGTGCCGCTGGGTGCGGTCCTGCTTTCGTTTTGGGGGTGCCTCCCGTCAGGCCTTGACGCGCGTTGGAGCAGGTCGGACCTTCCAGTCTCAAGGGGGAGGTGCGAATTTGGATAGGCCAATGTTGATCCAGCTGGCTGGGTCATTTGTCGCGGTGATCGCCCTGGTGGCCCTGGCGGCTTGGGCGAAGATCGCCAGGCCCATGGTCCGTCTCGACGCCGACCGCGCCCGAGACCTCCTGGGGGAGGAGTTTCCCGGCAAGCCCCTGGACGATCTTTGGGTCGCCACCGATGGCCGCGGTGCCCTGGCGCGATCAGGCGCATGGGCCCTGATTCTCAGCGAAGTCGGCGACGGCTATGTGGCCCGGCACATAGCCTGGGACCAAGCGCTGGCCGCCAGCTACTGCGACGGGGTGCTGAGGATCGACCTGGCCGACGTCGCCGCACCCCGGGCCCATCTGGCCCTTGCGGTCTGGCCCCCGCAGGCAGTCCGCTGATGGACCCGCTCCACGCGCCCTTTGAACCCGTCACCCTGGCGATCCCGTTCTTCGTCCTCACCATCATCCTGGAAATCGGCCTGGCCCGGTTCACCACCGTGCGCGCTAACTACGAGCCCCGCGACACCCTGGCCTCGCTCGCCATGGGCCTGGGCAGCAATGTGGCGGGTCTGATCACCGGCGGCCTGGCCTTCGCTGCCACGGTCTGGGTGTGGCAGCACCGGGCTTTCGACATCCCCATGACCGCCATCTGGGCCTGGGTGTTGCTGTTCTTCCTGGAGGACCTGACCTACTACGCCTTCCATCGTCTCAGTCATGAGCGGCGGTTCTGGTGGGCGGCCCACGTCAACCACCACTCGTCCCAGCACTACAATCTGTCGACGGCCCTGCGCCAGACCTGGACCGGCGGCCTGGCCGGAACCTGGGCGCTTTGGCTGCCGCTCGCCTTTCTGGGCTTTCCCCCGGCCATGCTGGCCATCCAGAAGGGGGTCAGTCTCGTCTACCAGTTCTGGATCCATACCGAGGCCATCGGCCGCATGCCCCGATGGTTCGAGGCGGTGTTCAACACCCCCTCCCATCACCGCGTCCATCACGCCCGCAATCCGCGCTATCTCGACAGCAACTATGCCGGGATCCTGATCATCTGGGACCGTATGTTTGGCACCTTCGTCCCGGAACTCGATGCCGAGAAGCCGCGTTATGGCATCGTGAAGAACCTCAACAACTTCAATATCCTCCGGGTGGCCTTTCACGAATGGGCCGGAATTGCCAAGGACCTGGCCGGCGCGCGTTCCCCAGGTGAGGTGGCCTGCTACCTGTTCGGACCTCCCGGCTGGAGCCCCGACGGCTCGCGCGAAACCTCCGCTAGCCTGAAAGCCCAGTGGGCCGCCAGCCAGCAGCCCCCAACCCCGCCCCAACCAGGAACGCGCTCATGAATGAACTCACCGGCAGGATTGCCCTGATCACCGGTGCCGGACGCGGCATTGGCGAGGCCACCGCCCGCGCCCTGGCCGCCCAGGGGGCCAAGGTGGTCGTCACCGACCTCTCCCCGCCCCAGGCCCTGGCCGACCAGCTGGGCGGTCTGGCCCTGGCCCAGGATGTCACCGATGAGGCCGGCTGGATCGAGGTCATGGCCGCCATCCAGGCCCAGGCCGGGGGCCTGGATATCCTGGTCAATAATGCCGGCCTCTTCCTGATGAAGCCCATCACCCAGACCACCCTGGAGGACTGGCGCCGCTTGCAGGCGGTCAATGTCGAGGGCGTCTTCCTGGGTGCCAAGCACGCCATTCCCCTGCTGGCCGAGCGCGCACCTAAGTGGCGGGGCGGGGCCTCGATCATCAACCTGTCCTCCATCGCGGGCCTCGTCGGCTCGTCCGGCACCAGCGCCTACGTTGCCTCCAAGGGCGCGGTCCGGCTGCTGACCAAGTCCATGGCCATGGAGTTTGCCCCCCTCAATGTCCGGGTCAATTCGGTCCATCCCGGCGTCATTGAGACCGACATGGGCCGTGAAGTGCTCTCCGCGGTTTCGGCGGCCACCGGTGCCGGAGACAACGAAGCCCGCACCGCCATGGCCCAGCGCCACCCCCTGGGCCACCTCGGCGAAGTCGCCAACATCGCCGACGCCATCACCTTTCTGGCCTCCGACCGCGCGGCCTTCATGACCGGGTCGGAGATGGTGGTCGATGGGGGCTTCACCGCAAGCTGAGACGAGCAGGGCCTGACGATGCGGCTAGGGGGAGGTAGCGGCGTCGCTCGATCCTCCCCCAGCCCGGCCCCACATCCAGAGACCCGCCGCCATGAACCCCAGCCCAAACAGGCTGCGGGCCAGCAGCAGGCCAATCCCGCCCGGCCAGGCTGGACTGCTGAGATCAACGACCATTCACGGCCCTTTACCCGGCCGCCTCCAGCGGCTTCACTGCCGCCATGACCCAAGACACGATCCGCGAACGGTCCCGCCGCACCCTGG
>JANPAO010000586.1:0-3416 GCA_031429955.1 Phenylobacterium sp.
GCAAGCTCGGCGATGGTGCCTCCCATTCCTTCTTCGTCTATCGACGGGGCAAGCCGATCCTGGAAAATCAGGTCCAGGTCATGAACGGTGCCGCGGCCCTCCAGGCCTATCCCATGGAGGACATCTACTATCAGGCCTCCACCCGGGGCGGTCGCGAGATCGACAAGATCCTGGCCGGCAAGGCCCAGTTCAAGGCCACCACCGGCGGCATCGGGTCCTTCCTGTCCGACACTTCCGTGGCCCTCGCCGAGACCAACGGTGCCTTCACTGCCGGCGGCCAGTACGGCGACGCGGTGGCCGCCGTCGGCGTGCTGTCGGGCGTGCTGCTGATCGTTTCCTCAAGCTCCAAACCCCAGGCCGATGTCCGCACCTGGAGTTCCCTGCCCGACACCGTCCACCTGCTGACCCTCGGCTCCGGCGGACGGCCCCTGACCCTGAATGCCCGCTTCCTGAAGGCCGGCGTGCCGGTGGAGGGCGCGGACAAGCCGATCACCTGCCAGATCGACGCCAACCGCAAACAGCTGTGCCTCGTGCGCGCCCACTAGAGAGAGATATCCTCATGACCTCCAGACACCTGATCATCCTGGCCACCGCCAGCCTCCTGACCGCCGGCCTCGCCGGTTGTGCCACCGCGCCTGAGGGCGGTGTTCGCATCGATCAGCAGAACAATATCCGCCCCGAGCTGAACTCCGTCCGCGTGATCGACGGCACCCTGGCCCGCTATGTCGGGGCCAAGTTCAAGGTCGACAGCCTGCTGGACACCGAGGGTGCCTACGTCTCCACCGGCCCGACGGGTTTCAAGAAGATCACGGTCCAGATCCGCAACAAGACCAATGTCGCCCTGCCGCTGCAGGTCCGGGCAAGCTGGTATGATCAGAATGGCGTCCCTACCGATCAGGCCCAGTCCTGGACCTCGATCTTCGTCCAGCCCAACGCCATGGCCACCTTCGAGCAGTCCTCGGCCCGGCTGACCTCGGCCCAGTACTATGTGGAAATTCGCGGCGCCCAATAGGGCTCGCAACAGGAGGGTTCCATGAACTCTGTGCGGATACTCGTTGCAAGCCTGGCGGCGGCCCTGGTGGCAGGTCCGGCCCTGGCCCAGTACCGGCCCCAGGCCCCGGCGGTGGTTTATCGCGACGGCATGCCGGAGGTGAATGCCCCGGCCCCCAGCGCCAGTCCGGACGCTGGCAACTTTGCCGCCTCCAGCGCCTTTGCTCGCTGGTACGCCAGTGCGGGACGACCGACCCTGCTGCTGTTCTGGAACCGCCAACTCATTGAGGACGCCACCAGCCAGTATGACAGTGTCCAGTCCAGCCGTTCGGCCGGGGTGGCCATGGGCGATGCTGCGGCCGTGCGCGGCATTGGCTGGGCGGCCAGCAGCTCGAGCGGCCTGGCGGCCAGTGCCAGCGAAAGCCGCCAGTACCAGGAGCGGATGACCGATTCCGGCTACGGCTTTCGTAACACCAACTTCTCGCGCGGTGTGGAGAGCTCGATCCTGAACGCCTTCCTCTCCGCAGGGGCCAAGATCGTCGATCGCGAGGCGATGATCCGCAAGGTCTCGGCCAAGCAGAGCCGCGAAGATCGCCTGGACATCCAGTACCTGGAAACCTTGGCCCTGGGTCAGGGCATCCAATACCTGATCGAGGTCCTGCCCGATGACGACCTCTCCTCGCCCACCGGCCTGACCTTCACCGTCAAGGTGACCCACCTGCCCACCTCCACGGTGCGGGTGCAGTTCACCACCTCGGCCAATCCCCCCACCGAAGCGGCCAAGTGGGTGGCGGTAAACGGGGCTGGCTTTGAGAAACGCAAGGGTCCCAGCCGGCAGACGCCGCAATTGATCGGCGCCCAGGTGGCCTATGACACCATGAGCAAGCTGCGCTAGGCGAGCCAAGGGAAGGGCCCGGAGATGGCCCGTCGTTCTCCGGTTGGGGGGCGGAACGGCTGGGCTTGGGGGAGTTACCGGCCGGATCTCCAGATGGGCGCGGCGTTCCCCCACGGGCCGCCGCGCCCATCTTCGTTTGGGTGGACATTGGGTGTCGGTTGACCCAGGTTCCCAGGCTTGATGAGCAGGCAGGAGCAGCATCATGACCACACGGGCACTGGTACTTGGCGGCGGCGGCACGGTGGGCATTGCCTGGGAGTCGGGCCTGATTTCGGGACTGGCGCGGGGCGGGGTGGACCTGGGGCAGGCCGACTTTACCCTGGGCACCTCGGCAGGTGCCTTCGTCGGGGCCCGTCTGGCCATGGGGGCTTCGGCATCGGCTCTGGTGGATCCCATCCTGGCCGAAACCCCACCACCTCCCCCCCAGAGCGGCGCCAAACCCGCCACAGCCCCTGGTCTTTCGCCCTTGGTTATGATGATGGCGCAGGTTCATGCCGGCACCCGCCCGGCCCAGGAGGTTCTGGTGGAGATCGGGGCCTTTGCCCTGGCCGCCACGACCGCCGACGAAGCGGCCTTCATCGCCACCTTCGGGCGGTCCTTCGCAGGCCTGCCACAGGACGCCTGGCCCGAGCGCGGCTATGCCTGCACCGCGGTGGATGTCCTCACCGGCGAGTTCAAGCTCTGGACCCGAGAGTCCGGTGTCGGAGTTACCCGGGCCGTGGCCTCCTCCTGCAGCGTGCCGGGCATCTTTCCGCCGGTCACCTTGCAGGGCCGCCGCTATATGGACGGCGGCATGCGCTCGGGCCTTAATGCCGATCAGGCCGGGGGCCACGACCTGGTGGTGGTGATCCAGGTCCGGACCGGCGCCACCGCCGGGCCAGCTGCGGCTGCGGCAGACGCCAAGGTCGAGGCCGAGCTCGAGACCCTGCGGGCCGCCGGTGCCAGGACCCTGCTGATCGGCCCCGACGCCGCCAGCCTGACGGCCATGGGTCTCAACCTGATGGACGCCAGAAACCGCGCCGCCGCCGCCCGCGCCGGCCTCGCCCAGGGCCTGGCCCAGGCCCAGGACCTCAAGGCTGTGTGGGGGGGGGCTGATCGCGCCTCAGCCGTTGCGCTTCACATAGGCCCGGACCGCCGCGATCACCTGGTCCTGATGGTCTGGCGTCAGATAGGGATGCATCGGCAGGCTCATCACCCGTTGGGCAGCCGCGTCCGTCACCGGCAGGCCGCCCGGCGCCGGATAGTGGGAATAGATCTGCTGGCGATGAATTGGGATCGGATAATAGACTGCGCTGGGGATCTCGCAGGCCTTCAGGTGGGCCACCAGGCCGTCACGGTCGTTGGTCTCAATAGTGTACTGGGCCCAGACACTGACCCCACCCTCGATCACGCCCGGCACGGTGACCACGTCCCCCAGGCCTTGGGCATAGCGTTCGGCCACCCGATTGCGGGCGGCGATCTCGTCTTCGAAAATCGTCAGCTTCTGCAGCAGGACGGCGGCCTGGATAGTGTCCATCCGGCTGTTCATGCC
>JANPAO010000587.1:0-1888 GCA_031429955.1 Phenylobacterium sp.
GACCCTAGACCCTGACGAGCTCTGCCCTATGTTCATCCCATTGACGCAAAGGCATTGGGAACGACGACATGGAACAGAGGCGATTGGGAACCAGCGGGCTGAAGGTCAGCGCCATCGGACTGGGCTGCAACAATTTCGGCATGCGGATCAGCCAGGAGGAAACCCAGGTCGTGGTGGACGCGGCCCTGGACCACGGCATCACCTTCTTTGATACCGCCGACGTCTATGGTGGCACCCAGTCGGAGGTGTTCCTCGGCGCGGCCCTGACGGGAAAGCGCGACAAGGCCGTGGTGGCCACCAAGTTTGCCATGGGCGAGAACGCGGGCGGCTCACGTCGCTACGTGGTCAGTGCTGTGGAGGCCAGCCTCAAGCGCCTGGGCACCGACCGCATCGACCTCTACCAGATGCACCGGCCCGACCCCGATACCCCCATCGAGGAGACCCTGCGCGCCCTGGATGACCTGGTCCGCGACGGCAAGGTGCTCTATCTCGGCAACTCGAACTTCAGTGGTTGGCAGATCGCCGATGCCGACTGGATTTCGAAGACGCAGGGCCTGGAGCGGTTCGTCTCGGCTCAGAACAATTTCAGCCTGCTGGAGCGCAATGTCAGCCGCGAGGTATTGCCGGCCTGCGAGCAGTTTGGCCTGGGCTTCCTGCCGTTCTTCCCCCTGGCCTCAGGCCTGCTCACTGGCAAGTACAGCCGCGGGGAAGCCCCACCCGAGGGCACACGCCTGGCCGCCTGGGGGCCTCGTGGCGCAGCCGCACTCAGCGATCGAAACTTCGACCGGGTGGAGGCCCTGGACAGCTGGGCGCGGGACAATGGTCGTTCCCTGCTGGAACTGGCCTTTGCCTGGATCCTGGGTCACCACGTCGTGTCATCGGTGATCGCCGGGGCCACCAAGGTCGAGCAGATTGCCGCCAACGCCAAAGGGGCCGACTGGCAGCTGAGCCCCGCCCAGGTCGAGGAAGTCACCAAGCTGGTGAGCTGACCGGCCTAGCCGTCCAGCTTGGCGGGCTTCAGATTCATCAAACCCCGTCGCTCCAACTCGCCGATCAGTTGGTCCACCTGACTGCGCAGCTCCAGCATCCCCTCGGGACTGAGGATCAGGTAGCCCGACTTGATCACCTCGGTCTCGCCGGTGGGGGTGGCCACGCTGGCGGCTAGGGCGACCCGAAAGACACCCGACTGAAAGCCCAGCCCGGCCACCTTGTCGGCAAAGATCATCGGCAGGTCGAACTCAGGAAGGCCGGGTGGGCTGGACATGGGCGCAAACTGCCATGATTCCCTGCCGCCAGCCCCTGGCACCCCGGCCCAAGTCGCGCTTAGATGCTGCAACAAGGGAGACCCAGCATGGCCAAGTTCAAGGTGACGCCGCTCACCCCCACCATCGGGGCCGTCGTGGAGGGCATCGACCTGTCGCAGCGCCTTACGGAGGACGCCCTGGGCGAAGTTCGCGCCGCCCTGCTGGCCCACCAGGTGATCTTCTTTGAGGACCAGCACCTTAGCCCGGCGCAGCACCGCGACTTTGCCACCCGCTTCGGGGACCTGCACACCCATCCGCTCTATCCCGGCGTGCCCGAGGCGCCGGAGTTGTTCATTCTGGACAACCACAAGGACAACCCCACCGACAACGATAGCTGGCACACCGACGTCACCTTCATCCAGACCCCGCCGATGGCCTCGATCCTCTATGCCAAGCATCTGCCCCCCAGCGGCGGCGACACCATCTGGTCGAACATGAGGGCGGCCTATGAGGCCCTGTCGCCGGCCTTCCGCACCTTTCTCTCAAGCCTCGATGCGGTTCACGACTTTGCCCGAGGCTTCCCTCAGCAGGGTATCGTCGCGGCCGGTGCCGGCGCGGAGAAGCACGCCCAGGCCCTGGCGGCC
>JANPAO010000588.1:0-1540 GCA_031429955.1 Phenylobacterium sp.
GCGAGCCCGCCGATGGCCTGGGCGAGGCCCACATCACCGCCCGCATTGCCGGCGAGGCCCTGGGCCGCAAGATCGTCACCGATCCGCGCTTTGCCCAGGTGCGTCCAAAGCTTGCCCATCAGTGCGGCCAGATCCTGGCCCAAATCCACTCGGCCTCGCCCAAGGGCATCCCCTTGAAAAGCGCAGATGCCCTTGAAGAGTTGGAGCGCTATGAGGCGGTCTACCGACAGTCAGGGGCCCAGCGGCCGATCCTGGAACTGGCCTTCCAGCACCTGAAGACCCACCTGCCGCCGAAGGCGCCAGAGGTCTTGCTGCATGGCGATTTCCGCAATGGCAATCTGATGATCAGCCCCGACACTGGCGTGGCCGCCGTGTTGGACTGGGAACTGTCGCACCTGGGAGATCCGGCCGAGGATCTGGGCTGGCTGTGCGTCAATTCCTGGCGGTTCGGGGTCAGCGACAAGCCGGTGGGGGGGTTCGGCGACTATGGCGACCTGCTGGCGGGCTATGCCCAGGCTGGAGGCGGTGTGATCGACCTGTCGCGGGTGCGCTTCTGGCAGGCCCTGGGGTCGCTGAAGTGGGGGGTCATGTGCCTGATGATGTATTCCAGCTATGCCGCCGGGACCGAGAGTTCGGTGGAGCGGCCGATGATCGGGCGAAGGGTTTCGGAGACTGAGATCGACCTGATCCATCTGTTGGAGGCCGGCCTATGATCACCCATCCGCGCACCGAGGAATTGATCGAGGCCGTGGCCCGCTGGATCGATACCCTGCGCCCGGACCTGAAACCCCGCGACGCCTTCCTGGCCCGGGTGGCGGTCAATGTGCTGGGGGTGGTCAAACGCGAGGTGACGCTTGGACCCATCGCTGAGGCCCAGGCGGTGGAGCGGATGGCGGGCCTGCTGGGGCATACGGGAAGCTTCGAGGCCCTGACCGCCGAACTCTGCGCCAGGCTGCAGGCTGGCGAACTGACCGCCGACACGCCGGGTCTGTTGGCCGCCCTGCGGGCCAATTCCCAGGACCAGATCGCCATCGACCAACCCAACTACGCCTCCGCCCCATGACCCGAGACGACGCCCTGGCTCTGGACCGCGCCGATCCCCTGGCCTCACGCCGGGACCTGTTTGAGCTGACAGACGGGCTGATCTATCTGGACGGCAACTCCTTGGGGGCCCTGCCACGCGTGGTGAAGGGACGAGTCGCGGAGGCTGTTGAGACCGAATGGGGGCGAGGGCTGATCGGGTCCTGGAATACCGCCGACTGGATCGGCCTGCCACAACGTGTGGGAGCCAGGATCGCGGATCTGATCGGGGCCAGGCCCGATGAGGTGATTGCCGCGGACTCCACCTCCGTCAACATCTTCAAGCTGGCAGCCGGGGCCCTTGCGATGCGCCCGGGGCGCAAGGTGATCCTGAGTGAGCCGGGCAACTTCCCCACCGACCTCTACATCCTGCAGGGCCTGGCCCGGATGCTGCCGGACGTGGAGTTGCGGCTGGCCTCGCCGGGCGAGCTGCACGACGCCCTGGACGACAGCGTCGCCC
>JANPAO010000589.1:0-6524 GCA_031429955.1 Phenylobacterium sp.
AGCGTCAGGCCAATGATGTCGCTGCCCCAGTTGTAACGGTAGCCGCCGTAGAGCACGAAGATCGAGGGTAGAACGGTGTGGGCAAGCTGGAACAAGAAATTGACCATGGCGAGCGGAAAGAGGTCACCTCGCGCCTTGAGGAAGGCGAGCGATCCGATCGGGTTGGCCTTACGCCAATCGAAGGTCGTGATACGGATTTCCTTAGCCAGAGACTCCGGCAGCACGAAGTAACCATAGAGGAAATTGATCGCCGTCAGAGCCGCAGCCACCAGGAACGGCACGCGCAAGGCGAAGTCGCCCAAGATGTTGGTCATCACCGGTCCAGCTAGAAAACCCCCTAATGCCGGACCAATCAGGAACCCAAAACCAAACGCCGAGCCCATCATGCCAAAGGTCTTGGCCCGGTCGGCTGGGGCGGTGACGTCGGCCACATAGGCCCCGGCGGTGGAGAAGCTGGCCGCCGTCATGCCGTTCAAGATCCGCCCGACATAGAGCCAGGCCAGGTTGGGGGCCAGAGCCATGAACAGGAAGTCGACCCCCAGACCAAAGGTCGAAATCAGCAGCACCGGTCGCCGTCCGATACGGTCGGAGAGCATGCCCAGCAAGGGGCCAAAGAACAGCTGCATCACCCCCCAGGTGGCGGCAAAGAGACCGTTCAGTTCCGAGGCCTGGACGGTGTCGCCACCGGTGAAGTGCTTGATCAGGTTCGGCAGCACCGGGATCATGATGCCAAAGGAGATCGAGTTCATCAGGGCCGAGGCAAAGATGAAGCGGAAGGCCGCCTGTCGGCCAGACGGTTTGGGCTGATCGGTCATGCGTTTCCCCTTCCCGACACCATGAGACAGACCCTCCTGCCGATCAACTGGCCACCTCATTGAGCGACCGGAGCTGGGCCTGCCACCACTGCGCCAGGCGCATCAGCAGGACCTGGTCGGCAAAGCCGTGGCGGGCGGCATTGGTCGGGGGCAACTGATCAAAGCCCCGATGCTCAATGCTGACCCGGGTCTCGTTCCCCACCCCCTCGAAGCGAACCTCGACCTCGGTTTTCAACTCCGGCGGGAAACTCGCCTGCCGCCAGGAGAAGGCCAGCCGGTGGGGTGGTTCCCAGGTAGTGATGCGCCCGATCTCGAACACCTTGCCATTGGCCAGGGTCTCGGTAAGCCGACCGCCCTCTCCCGCCTCAAAGGCCAGCCGACCCGGCGGCCTGGGCGTGGTCTGAAAGAGGACATTGGGTCGCCACCAAAGGGCAATCTCTTCGACGAAGGCTACAAAGGCGCGCTCCGGTATGGCCTTGACCCTCAGGGCCACAAAAACCTTGGCGGTCACGGGGCGGTCTCGACATGGGCCTTGAAAGCCAGCAGTTGCGCACTCCACAGCCGCTCACTTTCCTCCAGCCAATGCAGCAGGTGAACCATGGGCTCGGGCCTCAGGGCATAGATGCGCACCCGCGCATCAAAGGGGGGATGGGACTCTTCCACCAGTCCGCTTTCCCGCAGTGTGCGTAGGTGGCGGCTCATGGCCGGGGCCGGCAACCCCACCTCGCGCGCCAGATCGCCGGCCGCGCGCGGACCACGGCTCAGCATATCCACGACGCGGCGGCGGTGCGGGTCGGCCAGGGCCGCCAGCGTCCGGTCGAGGGGGGCCGCGTTCAAATCACATCCAACCGGTGATCTTCAGCCCGGTGGCGGCCTCAGCCTCCTCCCGGCTGACCACGGCGACGGTCTGGGCCACGTTCCAGATATGGCCCTCGGGATCGCGGCAGCGATAGGTGCGGTCACCGTAGAACTGGGTCTCCGGCTCGGCATAGATGATCGCCCCGGCGGCGCGGGCACGGGCACAGTGGGCGTCGATATCCTCGTCGATCTGGATGCTCACCGTCTGGGTGTTCTTGCCACCGACAGACTTCGGGCTCTGGTGATCCTCGCTCCATTCTGAGCCGATCATCACCATGCTGTCGCCGAGGGTCATCTGGGAGTGGGCGACATTGCCGTCAGCGTCCTCCAGCAGCATGGTCAGCTCCAGGCCAAAAGCCTTTTCCAGCCAGGCCAGGGCCGCGCGAGGGTCTTGATAGAACAGGGCCGAACTCATCCGCGCCATGGGTCTGTCTCCTTACAGCGAGGTGGCAATGTCGTGGCCGGTGGCCGCCGCCATCTGACCAGGGGTGAGCGCTTGGATGGTCTGGCCGAAGGACCAGGGGTGCCCCTCCAGGTCCAGGCAGGTATAGACCCGGTCGCCATAGGGCTGGGTCTGGGGTTCGCGCTCGATCTTCGCACCTGCCGCCCGCGCCCGCTCGCAATGGGCGTCGATCTCTTCGCTCAGTTGCACATGGACCGACTGGGTGACCTGGCCACCTGCGGCGATAGGTGTGGTAGCGCTGTCGCGGGGCGGCCCGACCACCATGATGACCCCGCCCTCGACCTCAGTCTCGGAATGCATGACCCCGCCTGCCCCGTCGTCGACCACCAGGCTGGTCTGAAATCCAAAGGCCTGTTCCAGCCAGGCCAAGGCCGCGCGGGGATCGCGATACCAGATGACGGGACTGATGGCGGGACGGGGCACGGTCAGCCTCTGGAATTATCTGCTGAATTCCAGAATATTTCTACATTTCTGTAATTATCTGTCAAGTGCCCGATCAAGGCCAGACAGTTTGCCGTCGCTCTTCTCCGGCCTCACGCCCAGGAGCCGCGCCACCAGCGGATAGACATCCACATTGTCCACCGCGCGCAGCCTCACGCCGCGCCGGATGTTGGGTCCGTGCGCGACAAATACGGCGGCCATTTCCGGTGCAGAGGGATCATAGCCGTGGTTACCCCCGCCGATGGGACGCTGGGCCACCCAGGCCCGCGTGGTGATCTCCCAGCCGGTTTGGGCCAGACAGAAGAACGGCGGCACCCGGCGGTGGCGACCATAGTGAAACCTTGCCGGGATCTGACCCTTCCGCCAGCACGTCATGTGCTTGTGGGGTGTCAGCAGCGCCTTCTCGACCTCAGATTCGCGACCCGGCGCGGGAGTCATGGTCATGAACGGCCCCATCCCCAGACGCTCACCGGCCTCCGGGGGCAGAATGTCCTCCAGATAGATCGCACGCTCAGGCGAGGTCGCTGCCATGCCATGGTCGGAGGTGATCACCAGGTCAGCGGCCAGGCCGCGTGCTTGTAGACCTGCGGTGAGCCGACCGATCATAGCATCGGTGTGAGCGACGGCGGCGTTCAGACCCGGGCTTTCGGGGCCATCGTGGTGGCCCGCGGTGTCAGTTTCATCGAAGTAGAGAGTCAGGAAGGCCGGTCGGTCTGCATCGGGCAGGTCGAGCCAGGCCAGGAGCTGATCCACGCGCGTTTCGCCTGTCATGACCTGATCAAAGGCCAGCCAATAGGTCGGCCGGACGCCTTGGATCTCAACCTCTGAACCCGGCCAGAACATGGGGGCGGTCTTCAGTCCCACCCGCTCGGCGCTCACCCACAGCGGGATGGCCCCATTCCACCAGCGGGGATCGTTCACCACCGCCTTGTCTGACATCTTGAAGATGGCCCCAGGAATCCTCGGGTCGCGCATGTTGTTGTCGACGATCCCATGCCGGTCGGGGCGCAGACCGGTCACCAGAGTGTAGTGGTTGGGGAAGGTCTTGGAGGGAAAGGAGGGTCGGACCACCCCGCGTGCCCCCTCAGCCGCCAACCGTGACAGGTTGGGCGTGAGCCCCCGATCCAGATAGTCGGCCCGGAAGCCGTCCATGGAGACCAGGATCACCAGCGGCCTGTCGCCCGCTAAAGCGGGACCAGCAAACAGCCAGAGGACGGCAGCTAGGCAATGGATCAGGTGGCGCATGGAGCTTTGTAACTCCACCACATGACACTTCACCGCCCGGCAGGTCAGAGTCCGCCCAATTCCGCCACGCAGGCCGACCGCCGCTCATCGGTGAGGCGCGGGACTGATACCTCCTGCAGGTCGTAGGTCGCCTGGCCCGCTGGCAGATAGGTGATCAGGCGCGGGGTGCCGACAGGGTCGGCCACGCGATAGCCGATGGAGATGCGGCTGTCGCCCTCCTTGCCGCCCTCCCGGCCGAGGCGCTTCATCCCGTCGCGCAGCCCCGCAGCATGGGCCGGGCCCGCCGGATCGACGCCCGTGATGAAGCCGGTCTGGCTGCTCTTGGCGCCGTCGAAGCCGCGGTCAAAGACGGGGATCCTCCGGTCGCTCAGAGTCAGGCAGCCGCCGAACGCGCCGGCATTCAACCGCACCGTCTCCCCGCCGGTCACGTAGCGACGCAGGTCGGCCTCGACATCGATTTGTGGGGCGAGCCCGCGCAGCGTGGAGGGAAACAGGGCCGCGCCGTATCCCTTTGCGCCACCCTGCACGGCCGCCCGCTGTCGCCGCAACACATCATCCAGCGATAGCCGCCCGCCGCTCTCCGTCCGCAGCGCCCGGTCCCAGGTCAGGGCGAGCAGGCGACCGCGGTCATAGGGCGACTGCTGGGCGTCCGGGTTGGTCCAAAACACCGCCATGACCTGGTCGGCGGTGAAATTCCGCGCCGCAGAGCCGGCATAGCGGGTCAGGACCTCGTTGTAGCGAGCGGCATAGTTTTCCAGCGACCAGATGCCCGAGGCCAGCAACACCCGGCTCGCGTAGAACTCGGTGAACCCCTCGCTGAACCAATAGTCCCGCGCCTCGTCCTCCGGGGGCAGGCCGCCCACCTGGTTGGCGATCCAGCTATGCATATACTCGTGGGCCAGGAAGTGCGGATCACGGGTCAGGTCGACATTGGTGGTGGCTTCGATGGCAAAGGCGTCGCCCTTCCCCGTGCCGGTGGAGGAAATCCGGCCACCCTTCCCCTCACCAAGGGGCGTTACCGTGATCAGGAATGGCCGGCCAGGATCGCGCCAAAATCTATTCTCGACGGTCATGATTCGCACGGCCATGTCGGTGAGCGCCTGCGGCGTCGCCGGCCATTGGCCGATCACCGCGACCCGCAGCGGGGCCGCCCCCACCCGAGCGTCGATGCGCGCCACCTGTGTGCCGCCCACCAGCACGCTGTCGATAATCTGCGTGACCTTTCCGGTCCGGCCCGCCAGGTGGTCGAGGTCCGAAACCAGGGTCCAGCCCTGCGGCCGCGCGCCCCACGCGAAGGTGGCAGGTGCCGTCTGGCGTCCGGCCGGGACGGCGAAGACACCCTCCCCGTGCGCCATGAACCAGCCTGGTCGCACGACCGGCTCGCCCTTGAGGTGGTCGTGGCCAGGATCGGCCTCACCGGTCACCGCGATCCGATAGCGGAGGGTGATCGGTGCGCCGGAGCGGTGTCGCAGAAGGCGGAGCGCCTCGCCGCCCGGATCGAGCTTCGCCCCCTCCACCGTCAGGTCAGACACCAGGCGCCAGAGCTTCTCGCCCTCGGCCCACTGGCTGGGCAGTTCCAGATCGGTGACCCCATCGGCGTCGCCGGTGAAGCGCATCTCGACGGCAAGCGCACTGAGCGCCCCTTGCTCGAGAACAGGCGTCAACCGATAGGCCACCGGTGCCTTCGCGGCGAACGCCTCGCTGGCCGCGAACACCATCGCCGCCGCCACGATCCAAGCCCGCATGAATCCTCCTCTTGGTTGCGGATCTCTTAGCTGCAAACCGAGGCGCGCAAAACGCGAAAGCCCCGGACATCGCTGTCCGGGGCTCCTGAATTCACCAGAACCTAAGGGGCTCAATCTTCGGTGTAGGAATTGTCCTGCACGGGACCGGAGTCCTTGCCGCGCTCGGCGGGATCACGATCCACGAATTCGATCACGGCCAGGGCCGCATTGTCGCCGTAGCGGAAGCCGGCCTTCAGGACGCGGATATAGCCGCCCTGGCGTTCCTTGTAGCGCGGGCCGATCACCGCAAAGAGCTTGCCGACCTGTTCCACGTCGCGGACCTTGCTGATGGCTTGGCGGCGGGCATGAAGATCGCCGCGCTTGGCCAGGGTCACCAGCTTTTCCACCACGGGGCGGAGTTCCTTGGCCTTGGGCAGGGTGGTCACGATCTGCTCGTGCTTGATCAGGCTGGCCGCCATGTTGGCGAACATCGCGGTACGGTGGGCGGAGGTCCGACCCAGTTTGCGGTGGGCTTTACCGTGGCGCATCTCATATCTCCTGGGCCGTCTGGCCCGTTGGACGCTTCCGATTTCCGGAAAGCCGCCCTTGTCTGATCAAGTCCCAGCCTGCTCCCGCCTGGGTCAACACGAAGCGCCGGAGCCCTCCACCGCTGTTGCGGCTTCACCAGGCCCGTACCGCCGAGGCGGCCCGAAGTCAGCGCGGTGAGCGGAAGGCGAGGTGCCGACCGCTCGGATCTTCCTACATCTGGTCTTCGAACTTCTTGGCCAGCTCTTCGATGTTCTCGGGCGGCCAGTTGGGCACGTCCATGCCGAGATGCAGGTTCATGCCCGCGAGCACTTCCTTGATCTCGTTCAGCGACTTGCGCCCGAAGTTGGGGGTGCGGAGCATTTCCGCCTCCGTCTTCTGGATCAGGTCGCCGATATAGACGATGTTGTCGTTCTTCAGGCAGTTGGCCGA
>JANPAO010000590.1:0-4777 GCA_031429955.1 Phenylobacterium sp.
CGAGCGGGTCACCTCCGTGGCCCTGGTTCCCCTGGTCCTGTGGGCCATCTTCGGGGTCATCCGGCTGGCGGGAACAGACTATTACGGCGCGGTCGCCTGGATCGCCGACCCGGTCAATGCCGTGCTGATGGTGCTGCTGACCGCCGTATCCTTCCTGCACATGCACGGCGGTATGCGGGTCATCGTGGAGGACTACATCCACAAGACCCTCACCAAGACCGTGTTGCTGCTGCTTAATCTCTTCGTCTGCGCCCTGGCCGGATCGCTGGCGGTGTTCTCCATCCTCAAGGTCGCGCTGGGAGGCGCTTGATCGGTCCCATGGCGACTTACGAGTTTATCGATCACAGGTTTGACGTTGTCGTTGTTGGGGCCGGCGGCTCTGGCCTGCGCGCGGCGCTCGGCTGCGCCCAGGCGGGGCTGAAGACCGCCTGTATCTCCAAGGTCTTCCCGACCCGCTCCCATACTGTGGCTGCCCAGGGCGGCATTTCCGCCAGCCTTGGCAACATGGGCGAGGATGACTGGCGCTGGCACATGTACGACACCGTCAAGGGGTCGGACTGGCTGGGCGACCAGGACGCCATTGAGTATCTCTGCCGCAATGCGCCGGCGGCGGTCTATGAGTTGGAGCACTGGGGCGTGCCCTTCAGCCGCACGGCTGAGGGCAAGATCTATCAGCGGGCCTTCGGTGGCATGACCCGCAACTATGGCGAGGCCCCGATCCAGCGCACCTGCGCCGCGGCCGACCGCACCGGCCACGCCATGCTGCACACGATGTATGGCCAGTCCCTGGCCCACGACACCGAGTTCTTCATCGAGTACTTCGCCCTGGACCTGATCATGGACGAGGGCGTCTGCCGGGGCGTCACCGCCTGGAAGCTGGACGACGGCACCCTGCACCGGTTCCAGGCCCAGCAGGTAATCCTGGCCACCGGCGGCTATGGCCGCGCCTATTTCTCCGCCACCAGCGCCCATACCTGCACCGGCGACGGCGGCGGCATGGCCCTGCGGGCCGGCCTGCCTCTGCAGGACATGGAGTTTGTGCAGTTCCACCCCACCGGCATCTATGGTGCCGGCTGCCTGATCACCGAGGGGGCGCGGGGCGAGGGCGGCTATCTGACCAATTCAGAGGGGGAGCGCTTCATGGAGCGCTACGCCCCGTCGGTGAAGGACTTGGCACCGCGCGACATGGTCAGCCGCGCCATGACCATCGAGATCCGTGAAGGCCGGGGCGTGGGTCCGAAGAAGGATCACATCCACCTGCACCTGGACCACCTTGACCCGAAGATTCTGGCAGAGCGCCTGCCCGGGATCTCCGAGAGTTCCCGGATTTTTGCCGGTGTGGACGTGAATAAGCAGCCAATTCCGGTGCTTCCAACGGTGCATTACAATATGGGCGGTATCCCCACCAACTTCTTCTCCGAGGTGGTGACGCGGGGTGGGGACAATCCGGACAAGGTGGTGCCGGGGCTGATGGCCGTGGGGGAGGCGGCGTGCGTTTCGGTGCATGGGGCCAACCGACTTGGGTCTAACTCGTTGATTGATTTGGTCGTTTTCGGAAGGTCAGCGGCGCTCAGGACGGCGGCGACGATCAAGGCTGGGGCGACCCAGCCGGAGCTAAAGGCCGGCGAGACCGACGCCCACCTGGCCCGGTTCGACCGCTTCCGCCAGGCCAATGGCGCCACCTCCACGGCGTCCCTGCGGCTAGAGATGCAGCACGCCATGCAGGAGGACGCGGCCGTGTTCCGCACCAGCGAGAGCCTGGCCTCGGGCGTCAAGCGGGTGGACGCGGTCCAGGCCAAGCGGGCCGACCTGAAGGTCTCCGACCGGGGTCTGATCTGGAACACCGACCTGATGGAAACCCTGGAGCTGGACAATCTGATCGGCCAGGCGGTGACCACGGTGGTCGGCGCCCACAACCGCACCGAAAGCCGTGGGGCCCATGCCCATGAGGACTTCCCCGACCGTGACGACAAGCAGTGGATGAAGCACACCCTGACCTGGTTCGATGACGCCACCGGCAAGGTGACCATTGACTATCGTCCGGTCCACGACTTCACCATGACCAACGACATCGCCTACATCCCCCCCAAGGCACGGGTCTACTGAGGCCAGGATGGCGGCCCTGGCCCTTGCACGCGATACCGATGCCGACTGGCGGGCGCTGGGGGAGACCCAGCCCTTCTGGGGCGTATTGACCCATCCGGACTACCGGACAGAGAACCTGACGCCCCAGGCGCTCAAGGCCTTCTACGGCTCGGGCGTGGCCTATATCGACGACATCGTGGTGCGGCTGGAGCGGGCCACCGGGGTGGCCCCCAGGGGCCGGGCCCTGGATTTCGGCTGCGGGGCCGGTCGACTGGCCGAGGCCATGGCCGCCTATACCCAGACCACCGGCCTGGATATCTCGCCCGGCATGCTGGCCAAGGCCCGCGAACAGGGGGGCAAGGCCACCTATGTCGAGACCCTGCCGGCTGGCTCCTTCGACTGGATCAATTCCTTCATCGTCTTCCAGCACATCGCGCCCGAGCGCGGCCTGGCCCTGATGGAGACCCTGCTGGCCCGCCTGGCCCCCGGCGGCCATGTCAGCCTGCACGTCACCGCCTGGCGCGAGCTCGCCCTGACGCCGGCGCCGGCGCGAAGCTGGCGGGCGCTCGTCAGGGCCTTGATCCCGGAGGTCCTGCTGACCCGCCTGCGCCCCGCGCCAGCCACCGGCACCATCAGCATGTATGACTATGATCTCTCCCAGGTGCTGGCCCGGCTCAATCGCGCCGGCCTTGAGGAGTTGACCCTGGTCTCCACCGATCATGGCGGCCATCACGGCGTCATCCTCTTGGGTCGCAAGACCACTGCCCCGACGAACTCTTCGCCTAAGGAAAGCGTCTGATGGTCCAACTCGCCCTGCCGAAGAACTCCCGTGTCCAGAAGGGCCGCCACCACGCCGCCCCGGCCGGGTCTGGCAAGACCAAGACCTTCAAGGTCTATCGCTATGACCCGGAGGGGACCGAGAACCCCCGCTGGGACACCTATGATGTCGATGTCGACAATTGCGGTCCCATGGTCCTGGACGTCCTGATCCACATCAAGACCACCATGGACCCGACCCTGGCCTTCCGGCGCTCCTGCCGCGAGGGGGTCTGCGGCTCCTGTGCCATGAACATCGGCGGCCGCAACACGCTCGCCTGCACCCACGGCCACGAGGAGGTTCCGGGCAAGGAATGCGCCATCGCCCCCCTGCCTAGCATGCCGGTGGTCAAGGACCTGATCCCCGACCTGACCATGTTCTACGCCCAGTACGCCTCCATCGAGCCCTGGCTGCACACCTCCACGCCCGAGCCGCAGAAGGAGTGGGTGCAGAGCCCCCAGGACCGCGAGAAGCTGGACGGCCTCTATGAGTGCATCCTGTGTGCCTGCTGCACCACCTCGTGCCCCAGCTACTGGTGGAACGGCGACAAGTACCTGGGCCCGGCCACCCTGCTGCACGCCTATCGCTGGCTGATCGATTCCCGCGACGAGGCCACCGGCGACCGGCTGGACGCCCTGGAGGACCCCTTCAAGCTCTATCGCTGCCACACCATCATGAACTGCGCCCAGGTCTGTCCCAAGGGCCTGAACCCGGCCAAGGCCATCGCCGAGGTCAAGAAGATGCTGGCCGACCGGGTGGTTTGATCATCCAAACGGCGTTCGTTAAGTTGACGCCTCCGTCATTTTTCTGCATGGGGCTGTCATGAGTTCGTCGAATGCGCATGTTGTGGTGCTGGGGGCGGGGCATGCCGGGGGAACCCTGGTGGCCCTGTTGCGCCAGTACGGCTTTGCCGGCCCCATCAGCCTGGTGGGGGACGAGCCCCTGGCACCCTATCAAAGGCCGCCGCTGTCCAAGGCCTGGCTGAAGGGCCAGGCCGATGCAGACTCGCTTGCCCTCAAGCCGCTGGAATTCTACGCCGAGAACCAGATCGACTTCCGATCCGGCGTCAGCGCGGTCAGCCTGGACCGTGCCGCCAAGCAGGTGACTCTCTCCGACGGCGCCAAGCTGGCCTACGACACCCTGGTGATCGCCACCGGCATGCGGGCCAACCGGCTATCGGTGCCCGGTGCCGACCTGACCGGCGTGCTCTCCCTGCGCAGCGCCGCCGATGCCGAGGCCCTGAAGGGGGCCCTGACCCCGGGGGCCCGCCTGGCCATCATCGGCGGCGGCTATATCGGTCTGGAGGTCGCTGCCTCGGCCCGGGCCCTGGGGGCGGAGGCGACGGTCATCGAGCGCGAGAGCCGCATCCTGGCCCGCACCGCCTGTGAGGCCCTGTCCACCTTCTTTGCCGACTATCACCGCGCCCATGGGGTGACCTTTGAACTGAGCGCCGGGGTCGAGAGCCTGACCGGAGCCGACGGCAAGGTCACCGGGGTGAAGCTCGCCGACGGCCGGGTGATCGCCGCAGATGTGGTTCTGGTGGGGGTGGGTGCCAAGCCCAATGACGAGATCGCCGCTGCTGCGGGTCTCGCCACGACCCGGGGCGTGGTGGTGGACTTAGAAGCCCGCACCTCTGACCCCGACATCTTCGCCATTGGCGATGTCACCAGCCGGCCCCTGCCGCACTATGACCGCATGTTCGGCCCCGAGATCGTGCCCAGCGCCCTGGAACAGGCCAAGCAGGCCGCCGCCGCCATCACCGGTCGCCCGGCGCCTGTGCCCGAAGTGCCGTGGAACTGGTCAGATCAATATGATCTGAAACTGCAGATCGCCGGCCTGCCCTTCGATGCCGATCAGGTGCTGGTGCGGGGCAAC
>JANPAO010000591.1:0-2904 GCA_031429955.1 Phenylobacterium sp.
CCCACCCAACCCTCCCCCATCGAGGGGGAGGGCTTTCTGGTGCAATTGCAGAAACTGGTTCACGGACCTTGGAACGCGTTCTAGCGTCCTTTCAGCGCCGCACGACCGAGATAGACCGCCTGGTCCCCCAGCTCTTCCTCAATGCGCAGGAGTTGGTTGTACTTGGCTGTGCGGTCGGAGCGCGCCAGGGAGCCTGTCTTGATCTGACCGCAGTTGGTGGCCACCGCCAGGTCGGCGATGGTGCTGTCCTCGGTCTCGCCTGAGCGGTGGCTCATGACGCTGGTATAGCCGGCGCGGTGGGCCATCTCGACGGCATCGAGGGTCTCCGACAGGGTGCCGATCTGGTTGACCTTCACCAGGATCGAGTTGGCCAGGCCCTTCTCAATGCCCATGGCCAGGCGCTTGGGATTGGTGACGAAGAGGTCGTCACCGACAATCTGGACCTTGGCACCCAGCTTGTCGGTGAGCAGCTTCCAGCCGTCGAGATCATCCTCGCTGCAGCCGTCTTCGATGCTGACGATGGGGAACTGGGCCACCAGGTTGGCCAGATAGTCCACCATGCCGGAGGGATCGAGGGTCTTGCCCTCCCCGGCCATGACGTATTTGCCGTTCTTGAAGAACTCCGTGGCGGCGACGTCGAGACCCAGGACAAAGTCGCGACCGGCCTTGTAACCGGCTGCCTCACCCGACTTGACGATAAAGGCCAGGGCCTCTTCGGCGGTGGCGATGTTGGGGGCAAAGCCCCCCTCGTCCCCGACATTGGTGTTGTGGCCAGCGGCCTTCAGGGCACTCTTGAGGCTGTGGAAGATCTCCGCCCCCATCCGCAGGCCTTCGGCAAAAGTGGCCGCCCCCGTGGGCAGGACCATGAATTCCTGGATGTCGATGGGATTGTCGGCGTGGGCGCCGCCGTTGATGATGTTCATCATCGGGACCGGCAGGACCCGGGCCGAGACACCGCCGACGTACTTGTAGAGCGGCAGGTCGGCTGAGGTGGCCGCGGCCTTGGCGACAGCCAGGCTGACACCCAGCAGGGCATTGGCCCCCAGGCGGGCCTTGTTGGGGGTGCCGTCCAGTTCGATCAGCAGGGTGTCGAGCCGACGTTGATCCTCGGCCTCGAACCCTGAAAGGGCATCGAAGATCTCGCCATTGACGGCGTCGACGGCCTGCAGGACGCCTTTGCCGCCATAACGGCTCTTGTCGCCGTCGCGCTTCTCCACCGCCTCGTGGGCCCCTGTGGAGGCCCCCGACGGCACGCCGGCGCGGCCGATGGAGCCGTCCTCCAGCACCACATCCACCTCGATGGTCGGGTTGCCACGGCTGTCGAGGATCTCGCGGGCGATGATGTCGACGATCTCGGTCATGGGGTCCTCAAGGGGCGTGTGGCAGGGCGGGTAAGGAAAAGCCACCCGCCGCGATGCCGCGAGGGGTGGCTTTGCCAAGTACGGAACTTAGGTGGGGTCAGCCCTCAAGCCGACGGCCCAGACTAGTCTTCCTTGGGCGTGATCACCTGGCGGCCCTTGTACATGCCGGTCTTCAGATCGACATGGTGGGGGCGCTTCAGTTCGCCGGTTTCCTTGTCCTCGACATAGGAATTGGCCCCCAGGGCGTCATGGCTGCGACGCATGTTGCGACGCGAGGGGGAAGTTTTGCGTTTCGGAACGGCCATGGGAAAGGTTCTCAGGCGTGGAAAAGGATGGCGGCGGCCACGGGGCCGCCGACGTGAGGGCGGGTGTATGACGCAAACCCCTGCGGGTTTCAAGCACCCTGAGTGAAAGCTTCTAGGCAATCGGGTGAATGGGTCGGTGACACGGGCTGAAGGGCTGAACCTGTCGATCTCGTGTGAGGCGGGAGAGAATGATTGGATTGAATGTGCAGCCCCCTCCCCCCGGTTCCCCTGAGGCGCAGAAAGGTTAGGTCACAAAGCTCACGAAGAAAGCGAAGGACACGAAGTCAGACTGCCAGATGCGCAGGCCCTGCTGGGCAAGGTGGAAGCTCTTTAGCAGGCTCAGGCGAGGGTCTGAGAGTTTTAGAAATGTCAGACGCTACGCGTCACGGAGGCGCGTCAGCGCCTCGACCGTCTTTAAATAGCTTGGCCGCGTCTCTTCCTCCTTCGTGTCCTTCGCTTTCTTCGTGCGCTTCGTGTCCAGCCTGCGAGCCAAGCACACGGCAGGACGCGCGATTGAAGACACAACAGGAACGTCTATTCGCACAATGCAGAGCGGCCCATCAGGCCGTGGGAAAAGCTTTCACCAGTCGCTTGGGAGCAACCCGGACCCAGGCCATCCGCATCAAGTCCGCAAGGGTTTCCGGCGTCAGGGCACCCGCCTGAACGACTGTCCAGCCGCTGCGGCCCCAATAGCCCTCTACCGCCCTGACGGCGCCCGGGTGGGCCTGTGACAGATTGTGCTGGTCCTCGGGGTCCAGTTTCAGGGTGACTTGGGGATCGTCACCCATGGTGGCGAAGATCTTGCCCTTGACGCGGAAGGAGGTCGCCTCGAAGTGCGGGGCCTCTTCAGCCTCGGGCAGGGCGAGCGCAAGGGCGCGGATGTCGTCGCAGGTGAGCATCGGAAATGCCTCCTATCGGGGAAAGTCAGACCAGTCGCGAGCGATCCTTGGCCGCACCGATGAAGCTGGCAAACAGGGGGTGGGGCTCAAAGGGCCGGCTTTTCAGCTCGGGATGGAACTGGACGCCGATGAACCAGGGGTGGTCACTGCGCTCGCAGATCTCCGGCAGGACGCCGTCGGGGGACAGGCCAGAAAAGGCCAGGCCGGTCTGCTCGATGCGCTCGCGGTACTCGATATTGACCTCATAGCGGTGGCGGTGGCGCTCGCTGATGGTCAGGGCCCCATAGATCTGGCTGACCTTGGAGCCGGGAGTCAGGACGGCGTCATAGGCCCCCAGGC
>JANPAO010000592.1:0-7497 GCA_031429955.1 Phenylobacterium sp.
GAAACGGTTATCGGGTCGAAAAATGCTCTAACTTTTTGAATTAGAGCCCTTTTTATCCGATCTGATTGACGCAGTCAGATCGGAAAGGGCTCTAGGCGGTCAGAACCCAAGTTCCGCCGCCGAAATCTCCGCGATCTGCAAAGCGCCGGCCGGGTTCTTGCCGTCGGCCAGGGTCCAGGATGCCGAGAGCCCCGCATAGGCCAGGAGCCACTGCAGGGTTCGCATGGGGTCCAGGTCAGCGGCCTTCGCGACCACCGCAACCTGGCGGCGGACTCGTCCCGGCACCACAGCGGTCGCGAGGTCTGGGTTGCAGAAGATATTGGCATAGTCGAAGCCGCGCTCGCCGATCAGGCCCTTGGGGTCGATGGCCAGCCAGCCCCTGTCGCCGAAGTCCAGGAAATTGCCGTGGTGGGCGTCGCCGTGCAGGACGCAGATGTCGCGGGGATCGCTCAGAAGCTCGCGGGCCATGGCATGGGACTTGGCCAGGATGCCGCCATGGCGCGCCGCCGCCGGGGCAAGGGCACCAAACCAGTCTGGCAGGGGATTCAGGGTGGTGGGCAGGCGACCCGGCCTGGGCGCGTGCAAGCGGTCCAAGGCGGCGCAGATGATCTGGCTTGCCGCGTCGTCCTGACCCGTTCGCGCCATATCGGCCAAGGACGCAAGACCCGTGGCCCGGGCCATGAGCAGGGCCTCACCTTCGTGGGCCAGGACCGGTGCCGCCCCCTGCCCGCTCCACCAGGCCATCAGGGTGCCGCCGGCGATCTCCTCCGGCTCGGAGCTGACCTTGAGCATCGCCGCAGCACCATCCTTGCGGACCGGGAGCAGCAGGCCACCCAGGCTGGCAAAGGCCTCGCCGTCCGGGATCAGGTGCCAGCGGTCCAGCCAGGGAGCGAGCAGACTGTCGGTCATGGCGTCGACCTACAGCGGGATGTTGTCGTGTTTTTTCCAAGGGTTGGTCAGCACCTTGCCCCGCAGGTTCTTCAGCGACCGGGCGATCCGCATGCGGGTGTTGTGGGGCTTGATGACGTCGTCGATATAGCCCCGGCTGGCGGCGATGAAGGGGTTAGCAAAGCGGCTCTTGTACTCGGCTTCCCGGGCCGCGATGGCCTCCGGGTCGCCGATTTCAGCGCGGAAGATGATCTCCACCGCGCCCTTTGAGCCCATGACCGCGATCTCGGCGGTGGGCCAGGCATAGTTGACGTCGCCACGAATGTGCTTGGAACTCATCACATCATAGGCCCCGCCATAGGCCTTGCGGGTGATGAGCGTGACCTTGGGCACCGTGGCCTCGGCATAGGCAAACAGCAGCTTGGCGCCGTGGCGGATCAGGCCGCCCTGCTCCTGCTTGGTGCCGGGCATGAAGCCTGGCACATCGACAAAGGTCACCAGCGGGATCTCGAAGGCGTCGCAGAAGCGGACGAACCTGGCGGCCTTGCGGCTGGAATCGATGTCCAGAACGCCCGCCAACACCTGGGGCTGGTTGGCGACGACGCCGATGGTGCGACCGTCCATGCGGGCAAAGCCGCAGATGATGTTCTTGGCGAAGTCCGGCGCGATCTCGAAGAAGTCGGCCTCATCGACCACCTTCAGGATCAGTTCCTTCATGTCATAGGGCTTGTTGGGATTGGCCGGGACCAGGGTGTCGAGGCTCATCTCGTCGCGATCAACGCTGTCGAAGCTCTCGCGGACCGGGGGCTTTTCGCGGTTGGACAGCGGCAGGAAGTCCACCAGCCGCCGGACCTGGGTCAGGGCCTCCAGGTCGTTTTCGAAGGCGCCATCGGCGACGCCTGACTTCATGGCGTGGACCCGGTATCCCCCCAGTTCCTCGTGGGTCACTTCCTCGTGGGTCACCGTGCGGACGACGTCGGGGCCGGTGACGTACATGTAGGAGGTGTCCTTCACCATGAAGATGAAGTCGGTGATGGCCGGCGAATAGACGTCGCCGCCGGCGCAGGGGCCCATGATGACACTGATCTGGGGGATCACCCCGCTGGCCAGGGTGTTCTGCAGGAAGATGTCGGCATAGCCCGCCAGGCCGTCGACACCCTCCTGGATGCGGGCACCGCCGGCATCGAACAGGCCGATGATCGGCGCCCCGACCTTCAGGGCCTGCTGCTGCACCTTGACGATCTTCTGGGCGTGAGCGTTGGAAAGAGAGCCGCCGAAGACCGTGAAATCCTTGGAGAAAACAAAGACCAGGCGACCGTTGATATTGCCCCAGCCGGTCACCACCCCGTCGCCCGGGATGCGATTGTCGGCCATGCCGAAATCGGTGGCCCGGTGCTCGACGAACATGTCGAACTCTTCGAAGGAGCCCTCATCCAGCAACAGCTCCAGGCGCTCGCGGGCTGTCAGCTTGCCCTTGGCGTGCTGACTCTCGATTCGACGCTCGCCGCCGCCCATGCGGGCCTCGCTGCGACGCTTCTCAAGCTCCTCGATGATGTGCTTCAAGGCGGGCCCCTCATAAGGTTCAGTGCAGAGAGCAAGCCCTAGTCGCGGCGGCTGAGGCGCGCAAGGTCACCGGGCGTCAGCTCAGGGATCGAAACCAAGCCTCCAGCATGCGCGACTCCACCCCATGTCGGGCGGTCCGCTCGGCGGCTTCGTCGTCGATGCCCCACTTCTCCTCCTGGAACATTTCGTCCAGACGCGACAGTTCCAGGGCCTCTATGCCGTCCATCCAACCCCGCGCCAGCCCAAAGGCCAGGATGGCCGATCCGAACAGGGCTGTGCCGAAGGCCAGACCTGACAGTCCAAAGTCGTCATGGGCCAGGGCCAGGGCCTTGACCCGCGCCAGGGTTTCCGTCGGCTGGGTCTGGTGGACGATGCCGACCGTCCGCTGGAAGACCACGGAGAACTCCTGTTCGGCCCGCAGCCGCACCGGCTCCCACCGCTCCTGCTGGCGCTGGGCCAGGGCGGCAGGCTCCTCAGCGTGGTAGCAGAGCAGGTCAGATCCGGCATATTGGGCGATCTGGTCGGCCGTGCCTTCCCGGGCCGTTGCGACAGCATCCAGCGCGGTATTGGCCAGGCGGGTGGCGTGCATCAGGGCCATCTCCAGCTGCTCCCCCTGAGCGGCCCACTCACCGGCCACCAGATCGGCCAGGGCCTGGGTCGGCAGCACCATGACGGCGGCCTTGGGGGTGCGCAGGTTGCGGTTGTCCAGCATGACGGCGAAGCCACCGTCGGCTGGGGCGACGGAGACCGCCTTGTAGAAGCGCCGCGGCTTGTCGCCCGCCTCCTTGAAACCCTTGGCCACACCGCTCTCCTGATGGCGGCCCGTGAAGGGCCCCATTGACGGGCTGCAAATGAACGCTGGAATGGACTTGCGCAAGAAGCCTTGCCTTGGCGGAGGCCAACCGCAATGCCGCCGTCGCCGTGACGTGCTTTGGATAGGGAAGCCCGTCAGCAACCGGAGACGGGTCTAGATTGAGGCCTCAGGCCGGTGACGGCGCAGGCCTAGATGTTGGCCGCCTTGGCGAAATAGATCTCCGCAGGCCCGGGGAAGCGGCGCTGGCGGACATCATCGGCATAGGCCGCAACGGCCTGGGAAATCTCGCCGCGCAGATCGGCGTAGCGGCGCACGAACTTGGGCGTCCAGTCAAACAGGCCCAGCATGTCGTCGGTCACCAGGATCTGGCCGTCGCAGCCCGCCGAGGCGCCGATGCCGATGGTGGGGACGGTGAGGCGGGCGGTGATCTCGCGGGCCAGACCCTCGGCCACGCCTTCCACAACCACGGCAAAGGCACCGGCAGCTGCGGTGGCCTGGGACTCGGCAAGGATCTGGCTGCGCTCGTCGCCGAGGCGGCCCTTGGCCTTGAAGGCGCCCTCCACCAGGACTGCCTGGGGTCGCAGCCCAACATGCCCCATGACTGGCACCCCGCGTTGCACCAGATAGGCGATGGTGTCGGGCACGGTCAGGCCGCTCTCCACCTTCACCGCCGAGGCCCCGGTTTCCTTCATCAGGCGGACGGCATTGGCATAGGCGGTCTCCGGCGCCCCTTCATAGGTGCCGAAGGGCATGTCGATCACCACCATGGCCTTGCGCGAGGCGCGCATCACCGCCTGGCCGTGCAGGATCATCATCTCCAGGGTGACGCCGACGGTGTTGGGCAGGCCATGGACCACCATGCCCAGGCTGTCGCCCACCAGCAGCAGGTCGCAGTGGTCGTCCAGCAGGTCGGCCATGGGCGCGGTGTAGGCTGTCAGGCAGACGATGGGCACGCCGCCCTTACGCGCGGAAATGTCCGGGGCCGCGAGCCGACGCACCGTCTCCTGGCGATGGGACGACATGGGCCTAGAACTCCTCCATCACCCGGGTCAGGACAAAGCCCAGGGCCACCACGGCCAGGGCACTGGCGACCCAGACCACGGTCCAGTCTGACTGGACCATGGCAAACAGATCCAGACCCGGTCGGGCCTGGGCGACGCCAGCCTGGAAGATGCGGGAGGACCCGGCTGAGGCCTCCTCCACCTGCTGGACGAAGTTGGACAGGATGAGCTGACTGCCGCCCACCACGCCGCCCGCAAGGCCCGCGATGCCGATCAACCAGCGGCGCAGGTTCCAACCTCGATCAAGCCGGCGCTCAACCCGCGCGGCAAAGGCGGCTTCATCGGGAAAGACCGGGGCCTCGCCGAACATCCGCTCCAGGCGGCGCTCAAAATCGATCTCAGCCATTGTCGCGCCTCCCTTCCATCGCTGCGCCCTCAGGCGCCAGTCGCGTTCTGAGCTTATCCAGACCACGTTTGACATGGGATTTGACCGTTCCAAGCGGCAGATTCAAGGCATCGGCGGCCTCGGCGTGAGAAAGACCTGCGCCGTAGCACATGCTCACGCAGAGGCGCTCGGCCGCACCGAGGGACTTCATGGCTTCATCCAGATCTATCCGGCCAGCCGTGTCGGGGTGATGGCTGGTGAGCGCCCCCTCCTCGGCATCCTGGGCCAGGTTGGCCAGGCGGCGTTCCCGCTGCAGGCGTTTCAGGTAGTGGCGGGCAGCGATCCGCTTGACCCAGGCGGCGAAGGTCCCCTCGCCCCGGAAGTCGGTGATGCTCTCGAAGGCCGCCAAGAAGGCGTCCTGGGCCGCATCATCGGCCTCGGCGGCCGGCGCGCCCATCCGCCGCAGCAGGCCGCGAACCGACGAGCCGTGCCGGCGCACCAGTTCACCGAAGGCCCCCCGCTCCCCGGTCCCGGCGAGCGCCGCCAGTTCCACGTCGTGGAGGTTCGCCAACCGCGTTTGTTGTGAGCCCGGCATGGGGCTAGCTCCCCCTGACCCGTACTACTTGCTGCGGCCGAAGTAGGAAATCACGATGAAGGCTAGGCCGATGAAGCCCGGAAAGGCCGCCATGCCCAGGAACGGGTAGAGGGCGTCGGGCTCGTGGAAGCTCATGGCCGCGCCAAAGCCCGCCAGGCCGACCGCGACCCCCAGCCAGATGATCCCGGTCCGCAGATCGCGGGTCGGAGAGGCCGGCGGCTTGATCTTGGCGCTGGAGGTAATGGCCGAAATGATCTCGGGCGGGATCGGCTGGCCATGCTCGATCGAGGCCTTGAGGGTGTCGTGCAGTCGCATCCGCTCACGGCTGCGCATCACGGCCGGGACAATGAACATTGCGGTGATCGAGCCGAAGATGATGAGGGCGATAAAGACGTCTTCCATGACGGGTCTCTCCAGTGTGAGGGGCGAGCCTAGCCCGCTTCTGTAGGGAAAGAGGCCCCACGCCCAGCATACGGATGCAGGGGGTACCGTGAAATCTTTGTCATGTTCGAAGGCTGAGGTCCGGTTTCAGGACCCCCGTCGTCCAGCCCAGCAGAAGCATCGTCGCTCCAATCTCCAGGGCGACGGGGGCAAGGCCGGTTGCCATGGCCTGGAGGGCCGGCACCACGACCGGCCCCAGCAGGGCCAGGGCCAGGGCTCCGGCCAAGCTCCAGAGGGTGACGGCAGCCATGTCCTGTCGGAAGCGGCGACAGGCCAGGGCCGCCATGACCTCGGTCGAAAAGAACCCGTCCTGCGCCGGCGGCAGGTCCAGGGCGAAGAGGGCTTTCAGGCGGTCATCGCTGTCACTCATATTTTGTCCTCCAAAATTTGCAACAGGCGGGCGCGGCCTCGGGTGACGTGCGACTTTAACGTGCCCAAGGGAAGGGCCAAGATTGTGGCAGCCTCGGCGTGGCTGAAGTCAGCAGCAAGACAGAGGGCGACGGCGGCTCGCTGTTCCACCGGCAGGCTGGCCATGGCCCGCTCCAGAGCCAGACGGTCCTCGGGTGCAGGGGCTCCCGCCATGGGCGCAACCTCCTGATAGGCCGCCTCCCGGGCGCGCGATCGGCGCGCGGACCGCAGAGCCGTCAGGGCCTTGTTGTAGCCAATCCCGCAGAGCCAGGCCCTGACATTGGCCTCGGGTGCGAGCCGGTCGAGCCGGTCCCAGGCGGTGAGAAAGGTGTCCTGGGCCAAGTCATCGGCCAGGGCCCAATCGCCGCAAGTGCGGCGCAGGAAGGCCCGCAGCGCCTGCTGGTGGCGCTCGACCAGTCCGGCAAAGTCCTGGGGCGGACGCCGGCCGTCATCGAACGCCACCGGCGTCACTTGCCCTTGAAGGCCGAGGACAGCAGGGCCAGCGCCAGGTTGGCGCCGGCGATACAGGTCAGGATCACCGCCACCACCTGGAAGGGCCCGACGGTGCCGGGGACGAAAGCGTATTGCGAGGCCAACCAGAAGGCTCCGGCGAGAGCACCTGTGTAGATCGCCGATCGAAACTGCCAGTAGGGCCCGTGCCGATAGTAGCGTCGCGCGGCCCGGCGGCTACGACGATCCCCGTAGCGGTCCTCCTCCTCCAGGTTGTCCTCCTGCACCTGGCGCAGCAACTCAGGGGGCACCTCCTTGCCCTGGGCGGAATAGGTCTTGATCAGGTCCAGGGCATCACGACTGCGCTGATAGGTCAGCCACCGGTCCCAAGCCCCGAACGCGAAGGCCCCGATGGGAAAGATCAGCCACCAATAGCTGCGAAACAGGTCTTCCATGGGCTTGAGCTCCGATCTGACTTGCGGCTCGGGAGCACGCCTCCCGAGCCTTCACCGGTTAGTTGCCGCCGCGGCCTGAATTGGATGCAGGGGGATGTCGAATTCTGTCAGAGGCAGGCCGATCCCACCACTTCGAAGTCTACAATGTTCATGTTTTGTTCTTGACGCAGAGGGGCCCTGTGTGCGAGAGTTCCCACGTGCCAACGTCTGCTGATGGCCCCCGTCACTAGGCGGGCAAGGTCCCGCAAGACTGTCCCCGGAGCCCAGAACACCCCCGGTCATGGGGGCTCTGTGATCATCCCGCCTTAGGGCGAAATCTCTTCCCATTGAAGGACACTGTTCATGTCTGACCGTTGGATCGACCCGACGAATTTGAAAGGCGACGCGCTTGTCAAATGGTTCACCCAGACAGCCGACGAGAAGGAGCGGGCGCGACGAGAGGCTGCCGCAAAATGCTATCAGGCCTACTTTCGACCGATGACAATGCAGGACCTTTC
>JANPAO010000593.1:0-7669 GCA_031429955.1 Phenylobacterium sp.
CCCGACGATCCATGATCTCCGTGATTGGGGAAAGGTGCGGCGGCATCGGTGTTGATCCTTGCGGCACCTCGGAGGTCATGGGTCCTCGGGACAGGGCCCGAGGATGACGTTCAGGGATGGGGGGTTTCCAAGATGCTCCACCTCTGGGGGAGCTGGCGGGTAGCGCCTGAGGGGGACTTTGACTCTTGTTTGGGGACAGCAGGTGTCGCCTACGGCGATCCCCCTCCGACCCGCACGGTCGTGCGGTCCCCCTCCCCCACATCGGCCTGCGGCCTGGGGGTGGTTCTGGGAATTCAGAGGCGCCCCAACTTCCCCTGAACGTCATCGTCGGGCCTCGTCCCGTCGACCCACGATCTCCGTGATTGGGGAAAGGTGCGGCGGCACCGGTGTTGATCCTTGCAGCGCCTCGGAGATCATGGGTCCTCGGGACGGGGCCCGAGGATGACGTTCAGGGATGGGTTTTCCAAGATGCTCCACCTCTGGGGGAGCTGGCGGCGAAGCCGACTGAGGGGGACTTTGACTCTTGTTTCGGGAAAGCAGGTGTCGCCTACGGCGATCCCCCTCCGACCCGGACCTACGGTCCGCGCCACCTCCCCCACATCGCACTGCGCGCTGGGGGAGGATCTGATGGCGCCCCCCACATGCCCATTTCGGGGCCTTAACGTCTCTGCAAGCGCTTGGGTCCATTGTGGGTTTTGTGAGTTTCCTCGTGCTGGCGTCCCATGTCTTTTCCCGATTTCTTCTTTGAGCGCCTGACCAGCGAGATCCATCAACAGATGGAGGGGGTCCTGGCGCTCACTGAGCGTCTGGCCCGTCAACCGCTTGGGGCTGATGCCCTGGCCAGTGTGGCCGGCGTCGCCGAGGCCGCTGCCAGTGTCCGCCAGATCCTGGAATCCTGCGCCGATCTCAAAGGAGCCGCAGCCACCGGGATAGACTTCCAACCTATTCCCTACCGGTTGCGCGACCTGGCCGACCAAATCGAGGTCCGTTGGGGCCAGAAGGCCGCCAAGTCGGGTGTCACCCTGCTGGTCTCCTATGACGGCGCGCCGGAAACCATGGCCCTGATTGACCCGGCCCGGGTGATGCAGGTGTTCGACGGTTTCATCGGCCAGGCCCTGGGCGGCGTCCGCCATGGCGCGGTGGAGGCCACCCTGCGCGCCCATGCCGTGGGCGACATGCTGCGCCTGGAAGGCCGGGTGCGCGGTGCCGGGACTCGTAGCGCCGGCGACAAAACCCTGGACATCAAGGAGGTCGAGGCCCTGTTTGGGCTGGAAACAGCCCTCTCCGTCGAGTTGGGGCGTCAGATTATCAGGTCCTTCGGCGGCGAGGTTGGCATGGAGGCCAATGCGGGGGCCGGTGAAACCCTGGTCTTCGAATTCAGCGCGCAACACGCCTCCGAGGCCGCCGAACCGGGCGATTCCGCCCTGACCGACCATGCCCCCCAACGGGCGGCCCACATCCTGGTGGTGGACGACAACGCCACCAACCGCATGGTGGCCGAGACCCTGTGCGAGATGTTCGACTGCACCTCCGAGCCCGCCGTCGACGGTGTCGAAGCCCTGGAAGCGGCCCGCACCGGGCGCTTTGACCTGATCTTGATGGATATCAAGATGCCCCGCATGGACGGGGTCAGCGCCACCCACGCCATCCGCGCCCTGCCCGGCCGCGCCGGATCGGTGCCGATCATCGCCCTGACCGCCAATGCCGATCCCGAGGATGCGGCGGGCTACCTAGCGGCAGGCATGAACGGAGTCGTGGAAAAGCCGATGAAGCCCGAGACCCTGCTGCGCGCCCTGCAGGACAATCTGGGCGGCGAACAAGAGGCGGTGGCGGCCTAAACTTCTGGTTCCCAGGCTCGGCTTGGGAGATGGTGGGGCATAACGCCACCCGGGTGCATCGCCATGTCTTCCTTCTACGATCGCAAGATCCTGCCGCGCCTGCTGACCTGCGCCTGCACCTCACCGCCGATGATGAA
Organism: Phenylobacterium sp.; assembly: GCA_031429955.1. Taxonomy (GTDB): domain Bacteria; phylum Pseudomonadota; class Alphaproteobacteria; order Caulobacterales; family Caulobacteraceae; genus Phenylobacterium. The sequence goes on from JANPAO010000593.1 coordinate 1,976, forward strand.
GCAGAGGGCCAAGGTGGTGCCTCACGCCACCGGCCGGGTGCTGGAACTGGGGATCGGCATGGGGCTGAACCTGGCCTTCTATGATCCCGCCAAGGTCACCGCCGTGATCGGCGTCGACCCCTCGCATGAACTCCGCGACCTAGCCCGCGCCGCGCCCCGCCCCGAGGGCCTTGCCGTCGAGGTTGAGTCCGGCACTGCAGAGGCCCTGCCCTTCGAGCCCGCCAGCTTCGACACCGTGGTCTGCACCTTTACCCTCTGTTCGGTCCACAGTCCGGCGGCGGCCCTGGACCAGGCGCGCCGGGTACTGAAGCCCGGCGGCAGATTCCTGTTCTGCGAACACGGCCTGGCACCGGATGCCGATGTCGCCCGCTGGCAGAAGTTCTGGGACCCGCTGTGGAGCCACATGGCCGGCGGCTGTCACATCACCCGCCCCGTCGCCAGCGCCATCGCCGCCTCCGGTTTCACGATGGAGACCGTGGAGTCCATGTACCTCCCCGGCACGCCCAAGATCGCCGGCTGGCACGAATGGGGCGTGGCGATCGCGGCGTGATGCCCGCCTTTGAGACCCCCAGGCTGATCCTGCGCCCGCGAGGCCTCGAACACCTGGAGGCTTGCCTGGCCATCAATCGCGACCCCGAGGTCATGACCTATCTCGGCCCGATCTGGCCGGTCGCCCAGCAGCGCGAACGCCTGGAACGCCAGCTCGCCGCCCGTTGGGGCGAGGGCCTCGGCTATTGGGCGATCTTCCGCTAGACTGCGCCTGACGAGATGCTGGGCTGGGTGCTGCTGGTTCCGTTGGAGGGAACCAGCGACCTGCAACTGGGCTATCGCCTGAAACGCGCCGCCTGGGGTGACGGCATCGCTACTGAGGCCAGCGCAGCCCTTATCACCCACGCCCAAAAGACCTTGGGCCTGACGACCCTGACCGCCTGGACCCACCCCGAAAACGCGGGATCCCAGCGTGTTCTGGTCAAGCTGGGATTCGAGCCAGACGGTCACTATGACGACGACGGCCTGATCCAGGCGCTCTTTCGCCGGAACTTTATTCAATGAGGGGCTTGGGGGCCACCGGGTCATGGTGGCTGGGGGCGGGATCGAACCGCCGACCTGTGGGTTATGAATCCACCGCTCTAACCATCTGAGCTACCCAGCCGCCGCACCCTGTCGGCGAGCGCCGGGTTATAGGGTGGGAAGGTCATCGCTTCAAGCGGCTTGGGTGTGGCGCAAACCCCAGCTAGAGTCCGATCGCAAATGAGCGTGCTCCACCTCCTTGGAACGGCCGGCGAAGGCGGCGCGGAGACCTACTTCGTCGACCTGGTGACGGGCCTTGCCCGCGCGGGCGTCTCTCAGGCTGCCGCCATCCGCCCCAACCCCCATCGCCAGGCGGTGCTGACGGCGGCAGGGACTCCGGTGAGCACCTTCCGATTCGGCGGTCCGCTGGACCTGTTGACCAAGCCCCAGGTGGCAGGCTTCGCGCGCCGGCAGGAGGTCAAGCTGGCCCTGGCCTGGATGAACCGTGCCGCGCGCCATACCCCCGCCGGCCCCTGGGCGCGGATCGGGCGGCTGGGGGGCTACTACAATCTCAAATACTATCGGGGCTTTGATGTCCTGGTGGCCAATACCGAGGACATCGCCGAGTGGATCGTCGGCCAGGGATGGCCGGCGGGCAAGGTGGTCTGTATCCCCAACTTTGCTGCCGCCCCGGCCACCACCGAGCCCGCCGACCGGGCCAGCCTGGACACGCCTGCGCAGGTGCCGCTGCTGCTGTCCATGGGCCGCCTGCATGAGGCCAAGGCCCATGACATTACCCTCCAGGCCCTGACGACCCTCCCCGAGGCCTTCCTGTGGATCGCCGGCGTCGGACCCCAGGAGGCGCGGCTGAGGGCGATGGCCCAGGCCCTGGGGGTGGCCGAACGGGTGCGGTTCCTGGGCTGGCGCACCGATGCCTCGGCCCTCTATCGCGCTGCGGATCTCTGCGTCTTCCCCTCCCGTTACGAGCCCCTGGGCAATGTGGTGATCCAGGCCTGGGCCCACGGCCTGCCGGTGGTGGCCGCAGCCTCCCAGGGCCCTGCGGCCCTGATCACCGATGGCGAGGACGGCTTGCTGGTGCCGGTCGAGGATCCCCAGGCCCTGGCCTGCGCGATTGGCCGACTGCTGGACGATCCGATGCTTCGTATCCGTCTGGCTCAGGCGGGTCTTGGCAGGGTGGAGGCGGCGTTCTCCGAGGCGGCGGTGGTGGCCCAGTGGCGCGCCCTCTTCGCCGACTACGGAGCCGCCTGATGTGCGGCATCGCCGGCGTGCTGCACGGGACCGCCTCGTCGCGTCCGATGATCGAGGCCCTGGCCCATCGCGGCCCCAACGGCCTGCGAACCGAAGAAGTGGCTGGGGGCTCCCTCGCCCATGCCCGCCTCTCGATCATCGACCTGGAGGGCGGCTGGCAGCCCCTACACGCGGCGGGCTGCACCGTCATCGGCAATGGTGAGATCTACAACTATCTGGAACTGACCTCTGAGTTCGGGCTTGAGGATCAGCTCATCACCGGTTCAGACTTCGAGCCTCTGCTGCACCTCTATGCCCAGGAGGGTCCCGACGCCTTCCAGCGCCTGAGGGGCATGTATGCCTTTTGCCTGATGGGGAACGACGGCCGCACCTGGTTGGTCCGCGACCCCTTCGGCATCAAGCCGCTCTACGTGCTGGAACATGAGGGCGCGGTCTATTTCGCTTCCGAGCCCCGCGCCTTCGCCAGCCTGCTGGCGCCGCACCTGTCGGAAGATCAGGCCCGAGAGTTGTTGGCCTTCAACTACACCCTCGGCGGTGAGACCATCTTCGCCGGTGTCCGGCGACTGCTGCCGGGCGAAATCGTCGAGGTGATTGATGGCAGGCTACAGCCCTCGATCCGTCGCCCCGCCCTGCCGACGCTTGCCGTTCGTGCGGGGGGTGATGAAGCCAAGTTGCTGGATCAACTGGACGCGGTGCTTGAGGACAGCGTCGCGGTCCACCAAAGGTCCGACGCGCCCTATGGCCTGTTCCTGTCGGGCGGTATCGATTCTGCGGCCATCGCCACCCTGATGTCGCGGCTGAACGCCCGCCCGGTCACCGCCTTTACCTGCGGCTTTGAGGTGCCGGGCGCGCGCGACGAGCGGGGTCAGGCTGAGCGGGTGGCCCGTGCCCTCAACCTCGACTGGCACGAGACGCGCTTTGATGAGGCCGACTTCTGGCGCATACTGCCCCAGGTGGCCTGGGCGCTGGATGATCCCACCGCTGACTATGCCACCCTGCCCACCTATCGCCTCGCCGAGGCGGCCAAGGGCACCCTGACGGTGGTGCTGACCGGCGAGGGGGGCGATGAGCTGTTTGGCGGCTACGGTCGCTATCGCCGCGCCCTGCGCCCGGCCTGGCTGGGGGGGCGCTTGGCGGAACCCCGGCCTGACGACAAGGACGCCCTGGGTCGCTGGCGAGACCAGGCCAAGCCGCTGCCGGGCTTGACCCGGCTGCAGCGGGCCCAGTGGACCGACATCACCACCTGGCTACCCGGCGACCTGTTGCTGAAACTGGATCGCTGCCTGATGGCCCACGGCCTGGAGGGGCGCACACCGTTTCTCGATCCCCAGGTCGCCAACTTTGCCTTTCCCCTCCCCGACCGGTTCAAGGTGCGTGGGCGCTATGGCAAGTGGCTCGTACGCAAATGGCTGGAGCGCGTCTGCCCCGCCGCCGACCCCTGGGCCCGCAAGCAGGGCTTCACCGTTCCTGTCGATGCCTGGATCGCACCACGCGCCGCCGATCTCGGCGAGCGCATCAGTCAGGTTCAGGCTGTGCGCCAACTTCGTTCCCCGGAGGCGGTAAGCGCCACCTTCAGCCAGGGTGGCTCAGAACGCTGGCCGCTGCTGTTCTTCGCTATTTGGTCGCTGATCCATCTGGAAGGCGCATCGCCCAACGACGCCCTGGCCCAGGTGGCCGGGACGATCTAACACAGGCCACATTCATGGAGATTCAAATGCGTCGCGTCCTGATGCTCACCACCGCTGCCCTGCTGTTTTCGGCCTGCGGCCCTTCCCAGGCCGGCACCGTCGAGACCCGCTCGCCCAATGCCAAAGATCAGGTGCCGGCCTTCGCCGGCCAGACCCGGGTTCAAGAGATGAAGGCCGACGTGGCCTATGAGGTGAAGACAGTGGTGGAGGGCCTGGCCAATCCCTGGGCCATCGCCTTCCTGCCCGATGGCAAGATGCTGGTGACCGAGCGGCCGGGCCGCCTGCGCATCGTGGCCGTGGACGGCAGCCTGAGCGAGCCGGTGACCGGCCTGCCGGCGGTCTATGCCAAGGGACAGGGCGGCCTGTTGGGCCTGGCCATCGACCCGTCGTTCCGCAAGAACGGGCTGATCTATTGGAGTTATGCGGAAAACCCTGAGGGCAAGTTCACCAATACCGCCGTGGCGCGGGGCAAGCTGGTGATCGGGGCTGATGGATCGGGGGTTGTGGAGAACGCCCAGGTGATCTTCCGCCAGGCCCCATCACTGGAATCAACCCTGCACTATGGCGGGCGACTGGTCTTTGCCCCGGACGGCAAGCTGTTCATCACCCTGGGGGAACGCTCCATCCTGCCAGGTCGTGTGCAGGCCCAGCGGCTGGATGGCTTGTTGGGTAAGGTGGTTCGGATCAATCCCGACGGGTCAATCCCCAAGGATAACCCCTTTGTGAGCTCACCCGGCGCACGTCCTGAGATCTGGTCGCTCGGCCATCGCAATGTCCAGGGCGCAGCACTGAACCCGGCCACCGGCAAGCTCTGGACCATCGAGCATGGGGCCCGTGGCGGTGACGAGCTGAACATCCCCCAGGCTGGCAAGGACTATGGCTGGCCCACCATCACCTATGGCATCGAGTATCTGGGTGGACCTATCGGCGAGGGCATGACCGCCAAGCTAGGCATGGAACAGCCGATCTATTTCTGGGACCCTGTGATCGCCCCCTCAGGGCTCGCCTTCTACAGCGCTGGCCTTTTTCCCAAGTGGAAGGGCAGCCTGTTCATTGGCGGCCTGGCGAGCACCTCGGTCACCCGCCTGACCCTGGACGGCGACAAGGTGGTGGGCGAGGAGCGCATCGTCACCGTGTTGAAGGAGCGGATCCGCGACGTCGTGGTAGGTCCCGACGGTGCCCTCTACTTGGCCACCGACAATGCCGAGGGTCGCATTCTGAAACTGGTTCCAAAACAATAAGATAACGAGGTCGGACGGCTACAGTCCCAGCCGTCCGGCCACCTCTTCCCCAATCGCCAGCGAACTGGTGAGGCCGGGGCTCTCGATGCCAAACAGCGTGACCAGGCCCTCCATTCCATGGGCCTCTGGCCCGTCGATGCGGAAGTCGGGTTGCGGCTCCCCAGGGCCATGCAGCTTGGGGCGGATGCCGGCATAGTCGGGCGCCAGCGCTCCGTCCGGCAGGCCCGGCCAGAACTTACGGATGTAGGCGTAGAACTCCGTCCCCCGAGCCGGGTCGACACTATAGTCCAACGTCTCGACATATTGCAGGTCAGGACCAAACACCGCCTGCCCCCCCAGGTCGCGGCGATAGTGGGTGCCTAGCGCCCCGGGGATCGGCGGAGGGTAGATCAGGCGGGCAAAGGGGGCCCTGCCGGTCAGGCGGAAATAGACCCCCTTGCCTTAGTGTCCGGTCGGGATGGTGGCTGTAGGGAAGCCCTCGATAT
>JANPAO010000594.1:0-2490 GCA_031429955.1 Phenylobacterium sp.
GATCCACCGACATGGCCAGAGCAATCCGGACCCGTTTGTCCTTGAAGGCCGGCACCGCGGTATTGAAGGCCAGATAGGCCACGCCGAGATAGGTGTTGGTGTGGACATAGCCCGGCATCTTGGTGCGCAGATAGGCGATGCGGTTGGACTGGATGTCGGCATTCATGTCCAGTTCGCCCCGCGCCACCCGGCGCTCCGCGGCGATGGCGTCATTGGTGGGGTAGTAGTTGATCTGGTCGACGCAGACGTCCTTGGCCTCCCAGAACCGTGGGTTCTTGGCCAGGCTCACCCGGTCCCCCAGCCGCCACGCCTTCAGCAGATAGGGACCGTTGGAGACGTAGTGGGCCGGCTGGCTCCAGGCATCGCCCCACTTTTCCACCACATGCTTGGGCACCGGCAGCATGGTCTGATGTTTGGCCAGTTCGAGGATATAGGGGGCCGGATGCTCCAGCACGATCTCCAGCACCTTGGGAGACACCGCGCGAGCGCCAAGCGCCTCCTTGGGGACCTTGCCCTCGTTCACCGGCTGGGCGTTCTTGATGAAATACAGCAGGGAGGCATATTCCGAGGCCGTCTCCGGCTGCATGATCCGGCGCAGGGCAAAGACGAAATCCTCGGCGGTCACCGGCACGCCGTCAGACCAGACCGCGTCCCGCAGATAGAAGGTCCAGGTCTTGCCGTCGGGGCTGGTGGTCCAGCGCTCGGCCATGCCGGGGATCGCATTGCCGGCCGCGTCGGCCTGGGTCAGGCCTACCATCAGGTCCGAGACAATGCGGTCCTCCCAGGTGCCGGTGATCTTGTGGGGGTCCAGGGACACCGGCTCAGAGCCGTTGCCGGCCTGGAGGCAGACCTGGCCTGCGGGACAGGGCGGGCGCGAGGGGGCCTTGGAACACCCGGCCACCACCAGGACACAAATCAGCGCAAGACCGGCCATCAGCGTCTTGCCGCCGAACGGGAGGGCTCTATCAATGGGCGAGGTATAGATCATGGGGTCACGGATGACACAGTTTCCTGTTCGCTTAAAGCTGGCCGCCTTGGGTCTTTTGTCGATGGGGCTCGCCACGCCGGCCCTGGCTGCGGAGCCCAAGGTCGAGGCCCGTACGGCGATGTTCCAGAACCTGGTGGACTGCAAGACCAAGACCGACTCCGCCGCCCGTCTGGCCTGCTATGACGCCGCCGTCGCCACCCTGGATGTGGCGGAAAAAAAGGGCGACATCGTGGTGGTGGACCGTGACCAGGCCCGCGCCGCCCGCAACCAGGCCTTCGGCTTTGCCCTGCCCTCCCTGGCCATGTTCGAGCGCGGCGAGAAGCCCGAGGAGCTGGACCGGGTCAGCACCACTGTGGTCAAGGCCAGCCGCCAGGGGGATGGCATGTGGCTCATCGAACTGGAGGGCGGCGCGGTCTGGGTGCAGAACGACAGTGAGGTCCTGACCCGCGCCCCCAAGGCCGGCTCCAAGGCTGAGGTGCGCAAGGCCGCCATGGGCTATTTCATGAAGCTCGATGGCCAAAGGGCGATCCGGGCCCGCCGCCTCAGGTAGGCCCTACCGATCCTTCGGGTCGATGGCGTCACGCAGGCCATCGCCGATGAAGTTAAAGCTCATCAGGGTGATGACCATGGTCAGGGATGGGAAGACCAGCAGCCACCAGGCCAGCTCCATATCCTGGGCACCGCCAGCGATCAGGGTGCCCAGCGAGGCCATGGGCGGCTGAACCCCTAGGCCCAGGAAGCTCAGGAAGCTCTCGGCCAGGATGACCGCCGGAATGGTCAACGTCACATAGACAACCACCGGCCCCAGCAGGTTGGGTACGATGTGGCGCGCGATGATGGCACCGCGATGAAGGCCCGACGCGCGGGCTGCCTCCACGAACTCCTTGTGCTTCAGGGTCAGGGTCTGGCCGCGCACGATCCGGCTCATGGTCAGCCACTCGACCGCGCCGATGGCAACGAAAATCAGGATGATGTTGGAGCCGAACGTCACCATCAGCAGGATGACAAAGAAGATGAATGGCAGGGAATAGAGCACGTCGACAAAGCGCATCATGACTTCGTCCAGCTTGCCGCCGACGTAGCCGGCCACAGCCCCCCAGGCGACGCCGATCACCAGCGACACAAACGTTGCCACAAACCCGATGGCCAGCGAGACCCTCAGGCCGATCAGCAACCGCGTCAGCAGATCACGCCCCAGCGCGTCCGACCCCATCAAGTGACCATTGGCCAGCGGCGGGAGCCAGACGTCGGACTTGTTGACCTGATCATAGGTAAACGGGCTGAGCCAGGGGCCGACAACGGCCGCCAGTACCAGAACAGCGAGGGTTACCATGCCGGTGACGGCCGCCTTGTTGCGCATCAACCGACGGCGGGCGTCTTCCCAGAGGCTGCGGCCCTGGACGGATTGGGCCTTCGTGATGGTTTCGGCGCGATCGCTGGCCAGGATCATGCGAGGCGCACCCGGGGATCAAGAACCGCATAGAGCAGGTCGGCGACCAGGT
>JANPAO010000595.1:0-10323 GCA_031429955.1 Phenylobacterium sp.
CTGGCCCTTCAGCAAGGCCCCGCGCACCACCCGCAGGAAGTGGGTCACCGGAATGACCTCGCCGATGACCTGGGCCCAGCCGGGCATGCCGCGAAAGGGGAACATGAAGCCTGAGAGCAGGATGGAGGGCAGGATGTAGAAGAAGCTCATCTGCATGGCCTGGAGCTGGGACTGGGCGGCGGTGGAGATCAGGAAACCCAGGGCCAGGGAGCCGACGATGAAGAGGCCGATGCCCACGGCCAGGCCCGCCCATCCCCCCAGCATCGGCACATCAAATAACAGCTTGGCGATGGTCAGGATGATGGCCGTCTGGGCCAGACCCACCAGGACATAGGGGGCCAGCTTGCCCAGCATCACTTCCAGGGGCTCCACCGGGGTGGCCAGCAGACTCTCCATGGTGCCGCGCTCGGTCTCGCGGGTGACACTGAGGGAGGTCATCATCACCAGGGTCATGGAGAGGATCACCCCCAGCAGACCCGGCACAATGTTGTAGGCGGTGACGGCCTCGGGATTGTAGCGGCGATGGACCACCACCTCGAAGGCGGGCTGCGCTCGGCCCCGGGGGGCCAGGGCACCCTTGAGGTCTGCGGCCAGGGCCTGGGTTGGCAGGGCCGCCAGGGCGCCAAGCGCGCTGCCGGTGGCCGAGGGATCGGTGGCATCGGCCTCCACCAGGATCTGGGCCTTGTCGCCACGGGCCACCCGGCGGGTGAAGTCGCCGGGGATGGTGATGGCAAACTGCACCTCGCCGCGCCGGATCATGGCGTCCAGTTCCGCCGGCGTCCGGGCCTGGGCGGTCAAGTCAAAATAAGCGCTGTTCTTCAGGCTGGTGAGGATGGAGCGGGCAAAGACGCTGTCTTCCTGCACCAGGACCGCGGTGGGCAGATGTCGCGGCTCGGAATTGATCGCATAGCCAAACAGCAGCAACTGAACCACCGGCAGGGCCAGGATCATGGCATAGGTCAGGCGGTCGCGGGTGAGTTGCTTGAACTCCTTGATCAGCACCGCCCAGACCCGAGTCAGGGAAAAGCCGCTCATCGGAAGTTATCCTGCGCCCCATCCATCAGCTGGATGAAGACGTCCTCCAGAGTGGGGTCCACCTGCGTCCAGGCGAAGGGTGCGCGGCGATAGGGGGCGATGGCGGCCTCCAGGGCCGCGCGGTCGGTACCGCTGACGTGCAGGGACGCGCCGAAGGGAGCGGCCATCTCCACCCCGGGAAGGGCGGCCAGTTCGCCTGAGAGCCGGTCGATGCCGGGCCCCTCGCCATTGAAAGTCACCAGGTTGGAGCGGGCGATCACCTCATCGGCGGTACCCCGGGCGATCAGCCGACCGTAGGCGATATAGGCGATCTCGTGGCAGCGCTCGGCCTCATCCATATAGTGGGTGGAGACCAGCACGGTCAGACCCTGGGCCGACAGGGCGTGGATCTCGTCCCAGAAGGTACGTCGCGCCTTGGGATCGACCCCGGCCGTGGGCTCGTCCAGCAACAGCAGTTTGGGTTCGTGCAGGGTGGCGGTGGCGAGCGCCAGCCGCTGCTTCCAGCCGCCTGACAGGGTGCCGGCCAACTGGCGACGGCGCTCGATCAGGCCCAACCGTTCCAGGGCGTGGGTCACGCGGTCCCTTCTGTGGTCCAGGTCATGGACGCGAGCGGAGAACATCAGGTTCTCCTCCAGGTTCAGGTCCTCATAGAGCGAGAACCTCTGGGTCATGTAACCGGTCAGGCGCTTGATGGCGCCTGCCTGGGCGATGTTGTCCAGGTCCAGGCAGGTCCCGGTGCCGCTGTCGGGCGTCAGCAGGCCACAGAGCATCCGCAGGGTGGTGGTCTTGCCCGAGCCGTTAGGCCCCAGGAAGCCGCAGATGCGGCCATGCTCCACCTGGATCGAGACGTCCTGGACGACGTGCTTGTCGCCGAAGCTCTTGTTCAGGCCATGGACGTCGATGGCCAGGGTCATGGGTGCGTGCCCAGGGGCGTCACGTCCACCGGTTGGCCGGGATTGAGCCGGACGGCGGGGCGGGCCTCCACCATATAGACCAGCCGGTCGCGGGCCTCACGACTGTAGATCACCGGCGGGGTGAATTCCGGGCGGGGGCTGACGAAGGTGATGGTGGCGCTCAGATTGGCCGCGCAACCGTCGCAGGTGAACCGCACGCTCGACCCTGGCCTGTAGGCTGACAGGCTCTGCTCGGGGACGAAGAACCGCAGCTTGATGCGGTCGTCCGGCAGCAGGGACAGGACCGGCTGGTTGGCCACCGCCCATTCGCCCTTCTGGAAGAAGACCTCCTCCACCCGTCCGTTGGCAGGGGCCATCGGGGCAAGGTCGGAGAGCCTGGCCTGGGTGGCCTGGAGGCCAGCCTGGGCCTGGGCCACGCGGCTGTCGGCGGCCTGGACCTGTCCGTCACGGGCGCCGAGCGCGGCGGCGTCGCGCTGACGCCTGGCCGCGGTGAGCTGGGCATTGGCGGTCTGAAGGGCGGCGCGGACATCGTCCAGACGGGCCGGGGCGTAGATGCCCTTGGCCACCAGGGGCTGGACCCGGCGCAGGTCGGCGGCGGCATCGCGGGCCCGGGCCTGGGCCACCGCGATATTGGCGTCATAGACCGCCAGTTCCACCGGTCGCAGGCCGCGTCGCGCATCGCGGGCCTGGGCTTGGGCGGCACCGACCTCGGCCTGGGCCTGGGCCTGCTGGGCGGTGAGCTGGGTGGGGTCGACCACGAAGAGCCGGTCACCCGCCTTCACCCGGTCGCCGCGCTGGACGGCCACTTCGGTCACCGCCCCGGAGACAGGGGCTGCGAGATAGAGGGCCTCGCCCTCCACATAGCCTGAAAGGACCGCCGTCTGGGTCAGGCGAGGGGCCAGGAGAAGGGTTGCCACCATGGCGCCGGCGGCCAGCAGCAGGACAAGAATCAGCAGTCTCTGTTTCATGGCATCATGCCCCGCAGTTGGGTCTCCACATGCTGGCGCGCCAAGGCGGCCAGATCGAAGGGTTCGGCTCCGATGGGGGTGAAGGTCTCGCGCCAGATCACCCCCACCAACAGGGGCGCGATCAGGCCGACGGCGTAGTGTCGCGGATCGCCGGGGCCGATCTCGCCACGGGCCTGGGCAGCGGTGATGGCACCGGTCAGTCCGCCCAGGGCCGGGAGGATCAGCCGTTCGTGCCAGACGCGGGCCAGTTCTGGAAAATTGCGCGCCTCGCCGATCACCATCTTGACGATCCCCCCAAGCGGCGTGGTGTCGGCGACCTGGGCCACGAGCTTGGCTGCTACGCGCAGCAGGTCGGGGAAGGTTTGGGGATTGGCGGCTGTCAGGGCCGAGAGGATCTGCAGGTTCGGGACGATCGCCTGGTCCACCACCGCGCGGAAGATGTCCTCCTTGGTGGTGAAGTAGAGATAGATCGCGCCCTTGGAGACCCCGGCCCGGGCGGCGATGTCGTCCAGGCGGGCGGCGGCAAAGCCCTTCTCGGCAAAGATCTCAAACGCTGCGGCGACGATCTCGTCGGGGCGTTCGGCCTTGCGGCGGCGGAACTTGGGCTGGCCTGAGGGGAGCATGGCTTCCATTAATAACTGACCGGTCAGTTATTAATACTGCTGCGACGGGCGTGGTCAAGGGGTGGGTCCTTGGCGATGGGCGTGTCTCATGCCACCGTGGGGCGAACCCGGAGAGACATCGTCATGTTCGCCGAGCCCACCGAAACGACCCCCGCCTCAAGGCCGCTGGCCCTGTCGCGGGTGGGCCTCGGACTTGTCCAAGGTCTGGCCCTCTATGGGATGAGCGAGTGGGACAAGCAGTTGGCCCAGGGCGTGCCCTCGGTCCTGTTCTGTGCCCTGGCCATGGTGGTGTTGTTCCTGCCCATCGTCTTGCTGGGGGGCCTGGGCAGCCTCAAGGCTCGCACCCTGGTGATCTGGAGCCTGATCGCGGCCGCGGTGGTGGCGGGGCTGGGGGCCTATAATGGCCTGGCCGGTCCGCTGGAGCTGACAGGGCGGGAGCACTGGCCCGCGCCGGCCCTGGTGATCTTCACCGCCGTGGGGCTCTACATCACCCACCACCTGGTGAGCGGGGCTGACGCCTCTGAGCGATGGATCGCCAGCTATGGCCACTATTTCGACCAGGCCTGGAAGGACGGGGTGCGGCTGGCCCTGGCGGTGCTGTTCGTTGGGGCCCTGTGGCTGCTCCTGAGCCTCGGCGGCGCGCTCTTCAACCTGATCGGCATCAAGTGGGTCGCCAAGACCCTGGACGAAACCTGGTTTGCCATTCCCGCCACCACCACCTTCTTCGCCCTGGCCATCCACCTGACCGATGTCCGAGCCAGCCTGGTCCAGGGGGTGCGGTCTGTGGCGCTCAACCTGCTCTCCTGGCTGTTGCCGGTCATGGCCCTGATCGGCACCGGGTTCCTGGCGGCCCTGCCGTTCACGGGTCTGGCCCCCCTGTGGGAAACCAAGAGCGCTGCGGCCATCCTGCTGTCGGCCGCTGCTGCCTTGATCATCCTGCTGAATGCCGCCTACCAGGAAGGCGAGAGCGCCGATCACCCGCCGGTCGCCCTGCGGTGGGCCGGTCGGGTCACCGGCCTGATCATCGCCCCCCTGGTGGCCATCGCAGCCTATGGCCTGGTGCTGCGGGTGGGTCAGTACGGCCTGACTCCGGAACGGATCTATGGCCTGGCCTGCACAGTGGTGGCCACCTGCTATGCCCTGGGCTACGCCGCCGCCGTGGTCTGGCCCGGGGCCTGGCTCAAGCGCCTGGAGTTCACCAACATCCTGGCTGCTCACCTGGTGGTGGTGGTCCTGCTGGCCCTGTTCTCGCCGCTGGCCAATCCCGCCCGGCTGTCGGTGAACGACCAGGTGGCCCGCTTGGACCAGGGGCGCGTGGCCCCCGACAAGTTCGACTATGCCTTCCTGCGCTTCGAGGCCGGTCGTCCCGGCATGGCGGCGCTCAAGGCTCTGGCGGCGCGGACGACAGGACCCAATGCTGCGGTGATCGCCAAACGGGCCAAGGCGGCCTTGGCCCGCAGGGAACGCTATGAGACGGCGCCCATTGCGGTGGCCGACCGCAAGGCCCAGGTCTGGGTGGCTGGCGGCGGGACCCTGCCCGCAGCGTTCCTGGAGCAGACCTGGAAGCCCTACGAAGACCCGCTGCAGAACTGCGGCGACCGGGTCTGCGAGGTCGTTGTGGCCGATCTGGATGGCGATGCAACGCCGGAGGTGGTGGTCTTCGCCCTGGGTGACCGCCGGGTCTATCGCCAGGCCAAGGGCGTCTGGAGTCAGTTGGGCTTTCTGAGGGGTTCGTTCTGCAGCAAGGATGGGCAGGCCCTCCGCGCCGGGCGGTTTGCGGTCAACGCCGATCCCCAGCCTGCTGCCGACCTGGTGATCGACGGTCGCCGGCTGAAGCTGGTTCCCAACGAGGCCCCCTGCCCCGAGGCGACCGCCTCCGACGTCACGCCCATCGAACCATCGCCCCCTCCGCCGGAGCGCAAATGAGCGAGCCAATGGGTTGGGTGGTTGCGGCACCCCATGAACGTCTTGGCCGGGCTTGTCCCGGCCATCCATGATCTCCGCACCTGGGGGAAGGATGCGGCGGCGCGGTTGGCGCACTCTGCTGCGCCACGGAGATCATGGGTCACCGGGACAAGCCCGGTGATGACGTGGTGGTTGGGGGAAACACGTCGCCGGAACGCGGGCGAAACGAATCATGACCGAATCAGCGACCGTCGCCGATTCGGGATTTGTTCCCTACAAGGGATTGTATCTCAGGCCTCTGGAGACACAAGAGGCCGCTGAGGGTCGCGGGGCGTGGCGGCACTGGGTGGCCTAAGAGTCTGTGTGTGCCAGCGGGGTTCGCCTTGACGCCGCCGCTTCCATTCGACTATATCGCCCGCTCTCGCGCGGGTCCGCCCGCCGTCACACTTTTCTCGCTTAGGTCTTAAGCCATGTCGCGTCGTTGCGAGCTCACCGGTATCGGCCCCATGGTCGGCAACAATGTGAGCCATTCCAATATCAAGACCAAGCGCCGGTTCCTGCCGGCCCTGAACCCGGCCAGCCTGCAGTCCGACGCGCTCGGTCAGACCTTCAAGCTGCGGATTTCCAACGCCGCCCTGCGCACCCTGGACTTCCGCGGCGGCCTGGACGTGTTCCTGGTCAAGGCCAAGGACGAGCAGCTCTCGCCCCGCGCCCTGAAGATCAAGCGCCAGCTAAAGGCCAAACTCGCCAGCCAGGCCGTCGCCGCCGCCTAAGGCGCAGCGACAAGCAGATTTGGAAAAGGCCGGCGGTGACGCCGGCCTTTTTCGTGCCCCGTGATGGACCTACCTGAGGGTCTCTTCAAACAGCGCGATCAGTTCGCGCCAGTGGCGCTCGGCACCCTCGGGGTTATAGACCGGCATGTCGGTGGGCACCCAGCCGTGGCGGCAGCCTTCCCAGATCGTGACCTCGGCATCGACGCCCGCCTCGTTCAGGGCAGTCGTCAGGCGGGCCATCTGGGCGTCATCGAAACTGCGGTCCTCAATGGCCCCGGCCACCAGCACCTTGGCGGTGATCTGGGCCGCCAAGAGGTGGGGGCTGCGCGCATCGTCGGTGGCCATGTTGCCGCCGTGGAAAGAGGCGGCTGCGGCGATCCTGTCAGGATAGGTTCCGGCGGCGCGCAGGGATATGGCCCCGCCCATGCAATAGCCGGTGAGGCCCACCTTGCCCGGCTTGGCGTCGGGATCGGCGGCGATGTAGTCGAGGCAGGCCTTGACGTCTGTCATCTGGCACTCGACGTCCATACTGCCGCGTAGCTTGGCAAACAGCGCCACAGCCTCGGGATCCCCGGCCCGCGCCGCAACGATGTCCAGGGGCGGGTAGGGACCGGCGCGCCAGAACAGATCGGGCAACAACACATAGTAGCCCGCAGCCGCCAGCCGCTCGCCCATCTCAAACATCGCCGGTCGGATGGCCGGTGCGTCCATCAGGATGATGGCGGGAGGCCAGGGGCCGGCACCACTCTGCGGCTTGAACACGAAGGCGCGGGCGTCGCCGTCGGGGGTGGGCAGCGCGATCTCGGTGTGGCTCATGGCGTGACCTCTCAAGGGGTCTGCGGCGTCCAGTCGAAGGCCAGCAGTAATGTCTTCTGGGACTTGGAAAAATTGTCGTCGGAAATCAGATAGAATCGGGTCGCGCCGTTCTTGCCGGGGACCGCCGTGACGCCCTCGATATTGTCGACGGCCAGGGGGCGGGCAAGGTCCAGGCGGGCGACGTCGCTGCCGGTGGGACCCAGGATCTTCAGGGTGACACGGCTGCCCTGAACCGGGTCCCAGGCGCGAAACAGCCAGGCGGTGTTTCCAGCGGCCAGGCGGGTGACGGCCACCACACCGAACTCCGCAGGCTTGGCCAGGGTCGGCCCCTTCACGCAGGGCTGGCTGACCCGGCAGGTCCAGGTCTCGCCGGAGTCCTCGCCAGCGGTGACATAGGCATCAGGGCCAACAGCGGGATCGGCGGCCAGGGCCTCCATGCCGCCATTGACGGGAAAGCCTGCGTCCACCGGGGCATTCACCATCCGGGGCTGCCCGCCCTTGGCCGGATAGAGCAGGATACGGTCCAGGCCCTCAAAGCTCACCAATCGGTCGCCGTTGGCGAGAATCGCCAGGCCCTCGGAGTCGGCCTCCTTCTTGCCCTGCAGCGGCTTGCCGTCGGGGCCGGTGAGGACGGTCAGCTTGCCCTGGGCCAGTCCCGTGAGCCGACCGGCCTTGTCTAGCACCAGACGGGTCTCCAGCAGGTCGCCCTCGTCGCTGATGGCCGCCATCTTGCCATCTGAGGTGATCCGCAGGTCCGAGAGACCGTGCAGACGGGCGGTCTGGTCGGAGGTGATCACCAGACCCCCGGCATAGGCAAAGTCGCCAACACGGGTCTGGGCGGGATCCTGGGGATTGAGTGCGATCGAGGCGGTGGTCAGGGTGATCCCGGAGCCTGCGGCAACGGGGGCCTTTGGCAGGGCCAGGGGCTGGGCGCAGGCCGCCAGCGCCAGCAGGGCGAGGCTCAAGGTCAGCCGGTTCACGCCACAGCCCTCCGGACTTCCTTGAAGGTGGAGCGTCGCGCCGGCCCCTGCGGCCCCTGGGTGCTGGGGGGTGGGGCCAGGAGACCGGCGGTCTTGCGATTGGCCTTGCGGGGTTCTTCCTGGAAGAGCTCGGCCAACTGTTCGACGATGGCCCCGGCCAGTTGCTCCACATCGACGATGGTAACGGCGCGGCGGTAGTAGCGGGTGACGTCGTGGCCGATGCCGATGGCTATCAGCTGAACCGGGCTCTTGTCCTGGATCTCGGTGATCACCTCGCGCAGGTGGCGCTCCAGATAGTGGCCGGAGTTGACCGAGAGAGTGGAGTCGTCCACCGGGGCACCGTCGGAAATCACCATCAGGACGCGCCGGGCTTCTGAGCGGCCGATCAGCCTCTGGTGAGCCCACATCAGGGCCTCGCCGTCTATGTTCTCCTTCAGCAGCCCCTCGCGCATCATCAGGCCCAGATTGCGCCGGGCGCGGCGCCAGGGGGCGTCGGCGGACTTATAGATGATGTGGCGCAGGTCGTTCAGGCGTCCGGGCTGGGCGGGCTTTCCGGCCTTGAGCCAGTCCTCACGGCTGACGCCACCTTTCCAGGCCCGGGTGGTGAAGCCCAGGATCTCGGTCTTGACGCCGCAGCGTTCCAGGGTGCGGGCCAGGATATCGGCGCAGACGGCGGCCACCATGATCGGGCGTCCCCGCATGGAGCCGGAATTGTCGATCAGGATGGTCACCACGGTGTCGCGGAACTCGGTGTCCTTCTCCTCCTTGAAGGCCAGGGAGGCGGTGGGGTCGACGATCACCCGGGTCAGGCGAGCGACATCGAGGATGCCCTCCTCCAGATCAAAGCTCCAGGAGCGGTTCTGTTGGGCCATCAGCTTGCGCTGCAGCTTGTTGGCCAGGCGCGAGACCACGCTGGACAGGCTGGCAAGCTGTTGGTCGAGATAGGCGCGAAGCCTAGTCAATTCCTCGCCGTCGCAGAGTTCTTCGGCGGCCACCACCTCGTCATTGGCGGTGGTGAAGACCTTGTAGGTGGGGGTCTTGGCATAGCCCTTGGGGTCAGGCCGGGCCGGTTGCTCACCCTCGCCCATTTCCGGGGGCTCGTCGGAGTCCTCGGCATTGGGGTCGTCCTGCGCCTCCATCATTTGGCTGTCGGCGTCTTCGCTCTCGCTGTGGGTCGCCTCGCTGTCGTCCATGGAGGCCTGCTGTGGGGACTGGCCCTCGCCGTCGCCCTCGTCGCCGTCCTCGGAGGCCTCAGCCTCGCCCTCGTCGCCGTCCTCGTCGTCCTGATCGGCCTGATCTGGGGCGTCGGACAGGTCATCGCCCATGGACAGGTCCCGCAGGATCGTGCGGGCCATCCTGGCATAGGCCTTCTGGTCGTCGATCTTGTCGATCAGCTTGTCGAGATCGGAGCCGGCGCGGGTCTCGATCTCCTGGCGAAACATGTCCACCAGCAGCTTGGCATTGGGCGGCGGTTCCAGGCCTGTCAGCCGCTCGCGGGCCATCAGGGCCACGATGTCGGCCAGGGGCGGATTGGCCTGGGCCTCCACCGGATTGAAGGGGCGCTTGGCCCAGATCTGTTCGTGCACCACCTTCAGGTTCTCGCGCACCCCACCCAGGGCATTGGCCCCGACCGCCTCGATCCGGACCTGTTCCAGGGCATCATAGAGCGGCGCGCCCTCGGCCGAACCCGGTCGCGTGCGGGCATGGATCTGGGCATCGTGGTGGGAGATCCGCAGGGCCATCTGGTCGGCCAGACCCCTGATGCGCGCAGCGTCCGTCGGGGTCAGGTCGCGGGGCGGATGGGGCAGGACGGCCCGATTTCCCGACAAGAGGGGGCCTTCGCCGGAGAAGACAATCTCCAAATCCGGGCTTTCCGCCAGGGAGCGCGCCGCATTGGCAAGGGCGCGCTTAAAGGGCTCGAGCGGGCTTTCGGGGTTCTTGGCCATGGTGCTTCGTCTTAGCCCGACGAGGCGCGCGGTGGAAAGGGCTGCTTGGCGTGGTGGGTCAGTTGGAGGTCACAACCCCCTGCTCAGGTCACTAAGGCTAGGGGGGATATGATGCCCCGGATGCTCCACCTCTGGGGGAGCTGGCGGCGAAGCCGACTGAGGGGGACTTTGACTCTTGTTTGGGGGCTGTAAGGTCGCCTACGGCGATCCCCCTCCGTCTCGAGGCTGCGCCTCGATCCACCTCCCCCACATCGCACTGCGCGCTGGGGGAGGTGGCGCGGACCGTAGGTCCGGGTCGGAGGGGGATCGCCGTAGGCGACACCTGCTTTCCCGAAACAAGAGTCAAAGTCCCCCTCAGTCGGC
>JANPAO010000596.1:0-9614 GCA_031429955.1 Phenylobacterium sp.
AGCAGAGCCAGCCGCGCGCGCGGAAGCTCAAAATCCAGGTCGTCGTAGCTCATCGCAGCCTCGTCGAATCAAGGCCACCACAGAATCACGATCCAACCGTCAATACCAAATCCGCGTTAACCTGGGTTCCCAGCCGTGCACGGGGGAGAAGGGAGGTGGTGGAAATATCATCCCTTATTTACAATACCATACCTTCGATTCTCGGCATGGGGTTGTTAGTGAATGCACGGTCATCGCTCCTGGGCCGACTGGCGCGGGTGAACGACCCGGGGCCTGCGCCAGGCGGTCAGCGTGGACGCGGATTGCCTCCACCACCGCCAGGCGTTTCATCGGTCCTGCCCAGGAACACGAAGACTCCCATCGACTTTCCGTCACGTCGGTAGGCCACCGCCACCTTGGCACCGGGCTTCTCGCCCGCCAGCCAGGCGTCGAGGGAGGCCTGGGTATCGGCCATCCAACTGCTGATGCCGAGCGCCCGCGACACCGCCAGATTGCCGAGCTGGTCACCCGGCCTCAGCCCGGCCAGAGCGGCGGGGCCGGAAGGATCGACCGTCCGGATCAAGGCCACCCCCTTGCTGAAGGTGACGGTCAGACCAAGATAGGCGCGCCCGGCACCCGGTTGGGCTGTGGCGGGTGCCTCAGGCAGTCTGGCGAACCCGCCGAGGAGCCCCACCATTGTCGCCCTCGGGGCGGGTGGTTTGACTTGGGCGGTGGCCGCAGCGGCGGCAGGACCGGGGACGGGGGCGGCCGTGGCGGTCATCGCCCGGCCCGCAGCATCCAGGGCGTCGGCGCGCAATTCGAAGGCGTTGTTGAAACCTAGATTGTGGACCCGGGCGACATAGGTGCCGGCCGGCAGTTCCACCGTCTTGCTGGCGGTTCTCATTAGAGAGGGCCACTCCTCCCAGCCGATACGCATGAATTCATGATTTTGCGTGTCCTGGACTAGGAAGAAGAACTCCGCGAGGCTAAACGGCCGGGTGTTAGTCAGGGTGAAGCGCACACGCGTTTTTTCCCGCAGGTTGAGGCTGAATGCCTTGTAGCGGTCGTCAACATTATCGCCGCAGTCTGCCGTGCTGATGGCCGACCTGAGGGGCACGCCCAGCCGCAGGTCGCCGTCCTTCGGTGCCGGAGCCCCATTGGCTAGTTTGCAGCGATTGCCCAGCCGCGCCTGGCCCTCCTGAAAGCGCCGCTGCATGAAATTGTCGCTCATCGCCTGCAACGTCCCGCCGAGCTCCATGATCTGCGGCGCGGCGGCGGCGAGGGCCTCGTTCTGCCTCTGGCGCGAGGCTTCGGCATCGGCCGCTTGCTGGCGCAGGCGCTCCTGGTCCTGGGCCCGCCGCTGCTGTTCCAGCACCTTGTCGGCGGCGATTGCCCGGTCGCCCCGCTCAGCGGCGCTTAGGGGTCGTTGAGTCGGGACACCAACCACTCGCGGACTGGGGGCCTGGGGCTTGGGCGCGGCCCCGCTGGCGGTTCCGGGGAGCGGAGGCGCAGCCGGCCTTGGGGCCTGGGCCAGCTTGGCATCTGCCGCACGCTTGACCTCAGCGTCCTGCCGCCGACGGTCGTCCGACCTGAGCCGGGCCTCCAGCGCGAAGTCGCGCACCGGGCCACCGGGGGCGACGTCGAGGGTCAGGGTATTGAGAAAGTTGGTGACCTGCTGGGGCGTCGGCTTGGGGCCCAGCCACTGCGACAGCACCCCCAGCTGTCTCAACTGTCCCGTGTAGCAGCCCAGGCCCAATGCAGGGCCGGCCGCGTTGTCCGTCACCGGGCCGATAACCTCCGACCCTAGTCGCTTTGCCGTGGCGCTGAGATTGATGCTGGAGAGTTGCGGCGTGCCTCCCCGCGCCTCATAGGTCTTGCCCCCCATCAGATAGACGCCGCTGGCCTGGGCGCTGCCGGCGACCAGACCGTAGGCGATGTGCAACTCGCCGAAACAGTTGAGGAAGGCATACTGGATCGCCGCCGATCCACCCGTATAGCCATCGCCTGCGACCGGCGGTCCGAACGGCACGCGGACCTGGCGCGGGGTAGACGACTGGGCGTTCGCCGTCTCGGCACCGCCCAATAGGAGCGCCAGTCCCGCCGCTACGGCAACCATCACGGCGGTGAGCCGGCGGCTCCCTTCTGACACAGCCATCCAGGGACCCCACGCCTCGTCACAGACGTCCAGCTTAACACTTCCGGAAAGGCTGTCGACCAGCCGGGGCCATCACCGCAATCGCCCCCATGGGCGTAGGTGCCGGCGGAGTTGGATTGAGCGCACCTCCTTCGACCAGGGGCATTCTGATTTCGAGATCGGATGGCGCTACGATGACGCGACATTCGTTGCATGATTACGAGGACATGATACCAATTGCGTAATTATACCATGCCTCAGGATGGCAAGGTCGCCGCCCGCGCCTTGGTCCCCTTCGGCTTCGGGCCGCGCTTCTGCGGCGATAGTTGCCGCCCGCTCTTGACCTCCAGGTGTTCGATCCAGGCCTTGGCCCCGACGGGGCGGCCGATGAGTTCGGCCCGCAGGATGCGGGTCCATTGGGGGTCGATGTCCTTCGCCGGCGCGATCAGACCCGGGAAATCTTCGACCCGCGAGAGGGCCGGCGCCACCTCGACATGGGGGGTATCGCGGCCAGCCAGATGGGCTGCGGTGCTGGACCAAGGCCAGTCCTGGGCGCGCGCCACCAGGCCCGCCGTCACCGGGTTGAGGGCGACATAGCGAAACGCCGCCCGCAGATGGTCCTCGTCCATGGCCACCGAGCCGAAGCGTCCCTGGAACAGGTGCCCGGTCCACCGCCCTCGGGTGCCGACAAAGGCGGTGTAGCGGCGATGGGCCTCGCCCACGGCACGGGCCAGGCCGATCTCATCGCTGGGCGTCAGGATCAGGTGGACGTGATTGGGCATCAGGCAATAGCCCCAGCAGGCCACGCCGTAACGCTTGAGCTGCGTCGCCAGCAGGTCGAGATAGATCTGCTGGTCGCCGTCTTCAAAGAAGATCGGCTCGCGGCGATTGCCCCGCTGCGTCACGTGGTGGGCGACGCCCGGAAAGATCATGCGTGCGAGACGCGCCATCAAAGCCACCCTTGGTTGAACGTCGTGAGGCGAGGATAGGGGCGATTGCCTTTTATGCAATTGATATCATGTCCCGGTAAAACCAATGAAAATTGCTGACCATGGGGCCGCGCTGATGATAGGTTACATGTAACCAGTCAGGAGCGTTCGCCATGTCATCGGTATCAAGCTCCAAGTCATCCCGCGTGAAGGTCCGGGAGCATCGCGAGCGGCTGCGTGAGCAGGGCCTTCGCCCGATCCAGATTTGGGTGCCCGATGTGCGATCTCCCGCCTTTCGCGCCGAAGCGCATCGCCAGTCACTGGTGATTGCGACTGGCGCGCACGCGTATGACGATCAAGCGTTCATCGACGCGGCGTCTGACTGGGGCGATGAATGAGGCGCGGCGACATCTGGACCGTCGCCGGCGGCAAGGACTATGCGGGCAAGCCCCGCCCCGTCGTCGTCTTGCAGGACGATCGCTTTGACGCGACAGACTCTATTACGGTCTGCGCCTTCACCACCGATGAGGCAGAGGCACCACTGTTCCGCCTGGCCGTCGAGCCGCACCAGGGCAACGGCCTGCGCGCGGCGTGTCGCCTGATGGTGGATAAGATCACCACGGTCCCCAAGGCCAAGGTCGGCGCTCGCATCGGCCGGTTGGACGACGCTGATATCCTGCGGCTCAATCAAGCCGTTCTCGTCTTCCTCGGGCTGGCGATCTCGCCAAGGATCAAGCGCGAGCCGTGACCGATCCTGAAGTCGAGCATGGCGCTCAGTCGGTGAACACCACGGTCTTGCCGCCGTTCAGCAGCACCCGGTCCTCCAGCCGCCAGCGGACGGCGCGGGCCAGGACGCGGCGTTCGATGTCGCGGCCCTTGCGGATCAGATCCCGCGGGGTGTCGCGGTGGCTGATGGCCTCGACGTCCTGGGCGATGATCGGCCCCTCGTCGAGGTCGGCGGTGACATAGTGGGCGGTGGCTCCGATCACCTTCACGCCCCGATGGTGGGCCTGGTGATAGGGCCGCGCCCCCTTGAAGCCCGGCAGGAAGGAGTGGTGGATGTTGATGCAGCGCCCCTCCAGCTTGGCGGCCAGTCCGTCCGACAGCACCTGCATGTAGCGGGCCAGCACCACCAGTTCGGTCTCTGTTTCCTGGATCAGTCGCCAAAGGGCGGCCTCCTGCTCCATCTTGGTCTCGCGGGTCACCGGCAGGTGGTGGAAGGGCACGCCGGTGAGGTCCAGGTGGGCATAGGTGTCGGCGGCGTGGTTGGAAACGACCGCAGAGAGAGTCATGGGCAGCTCGGCGCGGCGCCAGCGATAGAGCAGGTCGGCCAGGCAGTGGTCCTGTTGTGAGGCCAGGATCATCACCCGCTTCTTGTCGCGGGTATTGCGCAGGGTCCAGTCCATGCCGAAGGCCTGGGCGTGGGGGGCGAAGGCGGCCTGCAGGCTGGCGGCGCTCTCCTGGCCGGCGTCGAACACCACCCGCATGAAGAAGCGGCCGGTCTCCTCATCATTGAACTGCTGGGCGTCCTGGATATTGCCGCCGCGCTCAAACAGGAAGGCCGAGACACGGGCGACGATGCCGGGGCGGTCGGGACAGGCGAGAGTCAGGATCATGGCAAGGGGCTAAGCCGGTATCTCGGGCCGGGCGTCAAGATGCCAAGCCCTCGGCGGCTGGCGAAATCGTGACGGGTCCGAAGGCTGGAGCCTGCCGCCCGCGAGGGCTAGGGTGGGCCATGACCTCAAGCCTCAATGCCCGCGCCCTCGACATCCTGGCGACCCTGGTGGCCTTTGACACCACGTCGCGACACTCCAACCTGGCCCTGATCGAATGGGTGGAGACCTATCTGGACGGCCATGGGGTGGCCCATCGTCGGGCACCCAATGCCGATGGCTCCAAGACCAATCTGCTGGCCACCATCGGACCGGCGGTGGCCGGCGGGGTGGTGCTGTCGGGCCATACCGATGTGGTGCCCGTCGATGGCCAGGCCTGGACCTCCGACCCCTTTGTCCTGACCCCGCGCGACGACGGGCGGATCTATGGGCGAGGGACCTGCGATATGAAGGGATTCCTGGCCCTGGCCCTGGCCGTGGTGCCCGATCTGGTGGCGTCGGAAATCAAGCGGCCGGTGCACCTGGCCTTTTCCTATGACGAGGAGATTGGCTGCCTGGGGGCCCCGGACCTGATCGCCTTGATCACAGGAGAGCTGCCGCGCCCGGCCCTGGTGGTGGTGGGGGAGCCCACCAATATGGAGGCCGTCAGCGGCCACAAGGGCATCCTCAATCATCGGGTGACCGTGCGGGGCCATGAGGCCCATTCCAGCCAGACCCAGCTGGGGGTATCGGCGATCATGGAAGCCGTGCCGCTGATGGCGGCCCTGCATGGGCTGGCCACCACCCTGGTGCGGGACGCCGACCCGGCCTGCCTGTTCACCCCGCCCCAGGCGACCCTGACCATCGGTCTGGTGAACGGCGGCACGGCGGGCAATATCCTGGCCCGGGAATGCCGCTTCCAATTTGACCTGCGCTACCTGCCGGGGATGGACCCGCACGCGGTGCTGGCGGGGTTCCTGGCCCAGGCGGAGGCCCTGGATGTGGCGTTGAAGGCCCGGGCGCCGCAGGCCGGGGTCACGGTGGAACGGCTGTCCTTCACCCCGCCCCTGGCCCCAGAGGCCGATGGGGCCGCCGAGGCCTTTGCCCGGCGGCTCACCGGCGACAATGGCCCGCCCCGGGTCGTGGCCTATGCCGCCGAGGCCGGCCAGTTCCAGCAGGCGGGCTATTCCACCGTGATCTGCGGCCCCGGCGCCATCGACCAGGCCCACCAGCCCAACGAGTATGTCGAAGCCGTCCAGATGGAACGCGGCGCGACCTTCATGGAGCGCCTGGTGGCCTGGGCGGTGGAGGGGTAGGGGGCGACCATATCCTCCATCCTCCAGAAGCGAACGTCTTCCTCGGGCTTGTCCCGAGGATCCATGATCTCCGAGGGGATGTACCGATCAACGGCGGCACCGTCGCACTCTTCCCCCCAATGCGGAGATCATGGGTAGTCGGGACCAGCCCGACTATGACGTTCAAGGGGTGGAGGGGAGGTAACTTCCTGCGCCTCCCATACCCCCACGCCCTCTGTATTTTCAGCGTTTCCATACACCGCTGGCCAGGATCGGCAGTAGAAAAGCGGCATAGAGGATCAGGTTGGAAACGCCGTTCAGGCCATAGCCGATGGTCACCGACAGGGCTGTGTCAATGACAAACCACAGGGTCGCCGCAAGGGTGATCTGCCGCCAGACGCCGCGACCTTGCGCGCCCAGGGCATCGGCGGCGGCCATGGCGGTGGCCAGGGTCAGGCTCCAGCCCAGGGTGACCGCCCCCAGAACGCACAGAAGAAACCGGGCCTGGGCGTCCAGGTCCAGAGGCTGGGCACCCTCTATGATGGCGAAGAACAGCCTTGTGGGTCCGCTGGTGGCCTCCAGGCCGGCGCCCATCAGGACGACGCCAAACAGGGCCACCGCGCCGCACCAGATCCGCAGCCAGGTGCGCCAGAAGCCGCTGATCGGGGCGGTGGTCAGGTCAGGGGTGTGGGGCATTTCGGGATCTCCATTTATGAAGCAGTCGCTACATAAACTCGAAAATGCTTGCAGTCGTCAAGACCCCGCCTTGGCGCCGCAGTCCAAGCCGCTACCATTGTCCCATGTCCAAGGCCGCCGCCAAGCGCGAACAGATCCTCGACCGGCTGGCGGACTTCCTGCTGGCTGAGGGCCTGGGAGCGGCCAGCCTGAGACCGCTGGCGGCGGCAGCCGGGACCAGCGACCGGATGCTGCTCTACTATTTCAAGGACAAGGACGAGATCCTGGCCGGGGCCCTGGAGCGGACGGCGGCACGGCTGACGGCGGCCCTGGAGATGTCGGAGATCACCCCCCGGTCGCGGGCTCAGTTGGAGGCCGAGATGCTGGCCCTGGCCGGCAGCCCTGTGCTCTGGCCCTATATGTGCGTCTGGCTGGAAGTGGCGGCCCTGGCCGCGCGGGGTGACCCGCTCTGCCGGGCGGTGGGACACCGGGTCGCCCTGGGCTTCCAGGCCTGGATCGCCGCGCGGCTGGCCATCGATGGCCCGGTGGCCCGCGATGCTGCGGCCTTGGGCCTGCTAAGGACCGTGGAGGGCGCGATCTTTCTGCGCAGTGTGGGCCTGGGTTAGGTCTTGCTGATCACCACCCGGCGCAGCAGCAGGTCCAGGGGATTCCAGGTCATGGCCCGGGCGATCTCCAGGGAGCCCGCAGTGCGGGTGGCCTGGGCCTGCCGCCGGGCGGCCAGGGCGATGTTCAGGCCCCTCAGCCCCGCCATCAGGCCGCGCCAGGGCGCCCCGATCTCGTGTCGGTCGGCGTGGCGAAGGAACAGCAGGGCGGTGGTGAGGATGTGCAGGGGCAGGGTCAGCCACAGCAGCAGGGGCGGGGTGTTCTTCACATAGACCCACAGCCGATTGCGGGTGCCGTGGAAGACCGCAAAGGCCGAGCGAGGCCCGCCTGAGGCGGTGGAGCCCACATGGCGAACCACGGCGGTGGGGATCACCAGGGTCGGCTCGCCGATCAGCCGCATCCGGTAGCCGAAGTCCACGTCCTCGCAATAGCAGAACAGGCGTTCGTCAAAGCCGCCGAGGGCCAGGAAGAAGCTGCGATCCACCAGCATGGCCCCGGCGCAGGCCGAGAACACCTGGCCCGCCGCCACCGGTCCCGGATCGGGCCGCAGGTAGCCGCCTCGGAACGGGAAGCCAGGGGCCGACATCACATCCCCCAAGCCGTCCAGCTTGCGAGGATCCTCGGCCATCAACTGGCGGGAGCCAAAGCACTTGACCTGGGGCCAGGTTGCGGCCGCGGCCATCAGGGTCTCTAGCCAGTCGGGGTCGGCGAAGGCGTCGGGATTGATCAGGGCCAGCCAGCGGCCTCGCGCCAGGCCTGCGGCCCGGTTCACCCCGGCGGCGAACCCCAGGTTCTCGCCGGCCTCGACATAGCGCACCTGGGGGTAGGCCAGGGCTGCGGCCTGGGGTGCGCCGTCGGTGGAGGCATTGTCCAGCAGGACGATCTCGTGGTCGGTGAAGGTCTGGGCGGCCAGGGCCTCGAGGCAGGTTTGCAGATGGCGCCCGCTCTGGTAGGCGATCACGATCAGGCTGACGGCGGGGGTCATGGACTTGTCTTTCCCGCCGGCCCGCGCCATCGCAACCCTCCCTCCGTCCCTTTGAGGCGACATGACCACCTTCACGCCGCTTGCCCTGCCCGAGGTCCTGCTTATCACGCCCACGCGTCATGGCGATGGTCGGGGCTGGTTCATGGAGGCCTGGAGCCGGCGCAGTTTCGAAAGCGCTGGGCTCGCGGTGGACTTCGTGCAGGACAACCAGGCCTTCAGCGCCGTGGCCGGCACGGTGCGGGGCCTCCACTTCCAGACCGCCCCCCATCCCCAGGCCAAGCTGCTGCGAGCCCTCCGGGGCGCGATCCTGGATGTGGCGGTGGATATCCGCCCGGGCTCGGCCACCTATGGCCAGTGGGTCAGTGCCACCCTGACCGCCGAGGGCGGGGAGCAACTGTTTGTGCCCCGGGGCTTTGCCCACGGCTACTGCACCCTGACCCCTGACTGCGAGATCGCCTACAAGGTCGATGGCCTCTATGCCCCGGAGACCGAGGGGGCGGTGCTGTGGAATGACCCGGACCTGGCGATAGACTGGCCGCCGTTCGCAGGTGCCGTGCTGTCGGACAAGGACCGTGCCTCACCGCGTCTGAAGGACCTGGCCCCGGTGATCTTCCAATGAGCCTCGACAATGAACTGGTGAATATCCTCCAGCTCGAGCCCATTGAGCTGGACATGTTCCGAGGCCAGACCCCCGACGGGGCCGGTCGTCGCATCTATGGTGGCCAGGTGGTGGCCCAGGCGATGATGGCGGCCTATCGCACCCTCGAGGATGGCCGCCTCTGCCACTCCATGCACGGCTATTTCATGCGGCCGGGCGACCCCAAGATCCCGATCCTGTTCCAGGTGGAGCGGGTCCGTGACGGGGGTTCCTTCGCGGTGCGCCGGGTGGTGGCTCTGCAGCATGGCAAGCAGATCTTCAACCTGGCCGCCTCGTTCCAGACCCCGGAGACCGGGTTCGAGCACCAGATCGCCATGCCTCCAGCCCCGGCCCCCGAAACCCTGCTGAACGAAGAGCAACTGCGGGCCCAGGCGGGTCTGGACCCCGACAGCCGCCGGATCTGGCCGGTGGAGGTCCGCCCCATCGATCCTCCGGCCCACGGGGTGACCCAGGTGCTGGAGCCCCACGACATGTGCTGGTTCCGGGCCCGGGTGCCGCTGGGGGACGACGTGGCCCTGAACCAGTGCGCGCTCGCCTATGGCACCGACATGACCCTGCTGGATGTCTCCCTGCGGCCCCACGGCATCGACTGGAACTCCGGCCGGCTGCAGGTGGCCAGCCTGGATCACGCCCTGTGGTTCCACAAGGCCAGCGACTTCTCCCAGGGGCACCTCTATGTGCAGGACAGCCCCTCGGCCTCCGGCGGTCGGGGATTCAATCGTGGCTCGATCTATGGGCCCGAC
>JANPAO010000597.1:0-5595 GCA_031429955.1 Phenylobacterium sp.
GGTGCGGCCGCCGAAGGCCTTGCCCATCATTTCGCCCAGGTTGAGCATGCCCATCTGACCGCCGGGCTGGCCCGGAATATCAAACATCGGCAGGCCGCCACCGGTGTCGGCCAGGGTCAGCTCCACCTCCTTGTCGTCCAGTTCGCCGGTCCGCAGCTTCTTGCGAAAGCTCTCGCGGGCGGCGGTGGAGCCCGGACCGGTCAGGGCATCCAGGATGCGCTCCTCGGCCGCGGCCTCGGCCTTGACCCGCACAGCGGTGCGGCGCTTGTCGCGCACCATGGAGAGCGCGATCTCCACCAGGTCGCGCACGATCTGGTCCACGTCGCGGCCGACATAGCCCACCTCGGTGAACTTGGTGGCCTCCACCTTCAGGAAAGGGGCCTGGGCCAGCTTTGCCAGGCGCCGCGCGATCTCTGTCTTGCCGACGCCGGTGGGGCCGATCAGCAGGATGTTCTTGGGCGTCACCTCATCGCGCAGGGCCTCCGGCACCCGACGCCTGCGCCAGCGATTGCGCAGGGCCACCGCCACGGCCTTCTTGGCGTCAGGGTGTCCGACGATGAAGCGGTCAAGCTCGGAAACGATTTCGCGCGGTGAGAATTCGGTCATGCCGCCATAGATAGGTAGAGATCGGCCGTTTCAAGCGCCGAGCCTCAGCCCTCTGAGGGTAAAGAGGAACGCCCGCCTAAAGCACCTCAACCGTCAACTGACCATTGGTGTAGACGCAGATCTTCGCAGCGATGGCCATGGCCTGGCGGGCCAGGTCCTCCGCGCCGCGGTCGGTTTCCATCAGGGCCAGGGCTGCGGCCAGGGCATAGTTGCCGCCGGACCCGATGGCCGCCACGCCACTTTCGGGCTCCAGAACGTCGCCGACGCCGGTGACCGTGAAGATGCTGTCCTTGTCGGCCACCAGCAGCATGGCCTCCAGCCGCCGCAGGTAGCGGTCGGTGCGCCAGTCCTTGGCCAGGTCGACGCAGGCCCTCGCCAATTGGTCGGGATACTGCTCGAGCTTGGCTTCCAGGCGCTCGATCAGGGTCAGAGCATCGGCGGTGGCCCCGGCAAAGCCCGCAATCACCTTGCCGCCCGCCAGTTTGCGCACCTTGCGGGCATTGCCCTTGACGATGGTCTGGCCCATCGACACCTGTCCATCGCCGGCAATGACGGTGACGCCGTCCTTGCGAACCGCCAGGATCGTCGTCCCGTGCCAGTCGGGGAAGTTTGTGGCGCTCGCCTGTGTCATGCTGGCCGATGTGAGCAGCGCAAGGGTCAAGGTCAAGGACGATGAGCTTTTCCGATGACGAGGTTGACCGCTACGCCCGCCATCTGGTGCTGCGGGAGGTGGGCGGGCCGGGCCAGCAAAGGCTCAAGGCTGCCCGGGTGATGATCGTCGGGGCCGGCGGCCTTGGTGCCCCCGCCGCCCTCTATCTGGCGGCAGCCGGCGTGGGGACTCTGGTTCTGGTGGACCCGGATACCGTCGACCTCTCCAACCTGCAGCGCCAGGTGCTCTACGCCCAGGCCGACATCGGTCGCCCAAAGGTCGAGGTCGCCGCGCAACGGCTGACGGCCCTCAACCCCCATGTCATCATCGAGCCGGCCCCGGTGGCGCTGGAGGCCGGCAATTCCCGGGACCTGATCGCCGGCTGTGATCTGGTGCTGGACGGCACCGACGACTTTGCCACCCGCCTTGCCGTCAACGCCGCCTGCGTGGCCCTGGGGGTGACCCTGGTGTCAGGCGCCATCGGCCGCTGGACCGGGCAGGTGGGGGTCTTTGCCGCTGCCCCCTGCTACCGCTGCCTGGTTCCAGAGATCCCACCGGATGCCGAGACCTGCGCCGCGGTGGGCGTGGTGGGTGCCCTGGCCGGGGTGGTGGGCTCGATGATGGCTCTGGAGGCGATCAAGCTGCTCACCGGCGCCGGCGATCCGCTGCTAGGCCGGCTGTTGATCTATGACGCTCTCTCGGCCGAGACCCGCACCGTGAGGATCGGGCGGGATCCGGAGTGCGATGTCTGCGGCTAAAGCATCGACGTCAAAACCCGGTCCGGCGGTTTGTGGCCGTCCATCCAGGTCTTGA
Source organism: Phenylobacterium sp. (assembly GCA_031429955.1). Lineage (GTDB taxonomy): Bacteria > Pseudomonadota > Alphaproteobacteria > Caulobacterales > Caulobacteraceae > Phenylobacterium. The sequence goes on from JANPAO010000597.1 coordinate 2,069, forward strand.
TATTGATGATCACCTTTTCGCCCATCTCGGTGCGGGCCTCCACCGTGGCCGAGCCCAGGTGGGGCAGCAGGACCGCATTGGGCAGGTTCAGCAGCTTGGGATTGATTGCCGGCTCGAACTCAAAGACGTCCAGCCCCGCCCCGCCGATCTCCCCCTTGGCCAGCAGGTCTGCCAGGGCCCCCTCGTCGATAATCTCACCGCGGGCGGTGTTCACCAGGATGGCATGGGGGGCCATCAGCTTCAGGCGGCGGGCGGAGAGCAGGTGATAGGTGGCGGGCGTATGGGGGCAGTTGACCGAGATGATGTCCATCCGGGCCAGCATCTGATCCAGGCTTTCCCAATAGGTGGCCTCCAGGTCCTCGGCAATGCGGGGGCTGACCGGCTTGCGGTTGTGATAGTGGATCTGCATGCCAAAGGCCTTGGCCCGGCGCGCCACGGCCTGGCCGATGCGGCCCATGCCGATGATCCCCAGGCGCTTGCCAGAGATCCGCCGCCCCATCATCCAGGTGGGGGCCCAGCCGGTGAAGTCTCCGGCCTGGGCGACATTGGCTCCCTCCACGATCCGCCGCGACACCGCCATCATCAGGGCCAGGGTCAGGTCTGCGGTGTCCTCGGTCAGGACGCCCGGCGTATTGGTAACGCTGATGCCTCGGGCATTGGCCGCCGTCACATCGATGTGATCGACCCCGGCCCCGAAATTGGCGATCAGCTTCAGTCGCTCGCCCGCCTGGCTGAGCAGGTCGGCATCAATCCTGTCGGTGATGGTGGGGACGATGACATCGGCACCCTGGACCGCGGCCAGCAAGGCGGCTCGATCCATCGGCGCGTCGGTCAGGTTGAGCTGTGTGTCAAACAGCTCCCGCAAGCGGGTCTCCACCGGGTCGGGGAGCCTGCGCGTGACGATGACTTTGGGTTTTCGACCGGGCATGGGGTTCTGTGGAACTCAAAATTGGCTGTCGGGCGCGCGCGACTATGGCGCGCCGTGAGATGAACCTCTAGCAAAGGCCATATGAGCGGCCAAGGCGAGGCGGAAACAGCAATGGGGGCGCGACAATGGGCGCCGTTTTTGGTGGCAGCCCTGTTTTGGGGCATGGGCGCGGCCCAGCCCCAGGCCGCAGACCCTCGTCAGACCCCCTCGGGCCTGCCGGTTCCGCGCTATGTGTCGCTGAAATTCGGTGAGGTGAATGCCCGCGCTGGGCCGGGAGACGACCATCGTCTGCTCTGGGTCTATAAGGTTCGCGGCCTGCCGGTGCAGGTGGTGGCTGAGAATAGCGAGTGGCGGCGAATCTGTGATCCGGAAAAGGGTTTGGCCTGGGTGCATCGGCGCACAACCGATGGCCGGCGCATGGTGATGCGGAGCCAGAACAAGCCCCTGCCCCTGCACAGCGCCCCTCGGTCCAAGGCCCCCGTCCATGCGCAGCTGAACCCCCGTTCCCTGGCGACCCTGGTGCGTTGCGATACCAAGGGATGGTGCAAGGTGCGGGTCGACGGTGTCTCGGGCTGGGCGCCTGGTTCTGAGCTTTGGGGAACCGATGAGGCGATCCAATGCCGTTGAGCGACGCGGCCGGCTCTGATAGGCCCTGACCCCACCTCACCAATGCCGGAAGGCCATCTGCATGATCATGGGCGAGAAAGCCAAGGACCACTACAGCCTCGAGGAGCTGCTGGCCTGCGGGCACGGTGAGATGTTCGGGCCCGGCAATGCCCAACTGCCAGTGCCCCCGATGCTGCTGTTTGACCGCATCATCACCATCAACGACACCGGCGGTGCCCACGGCAAGGGCTATATCGAGGCCGAGTTCGACATCAATCCGGACCTCTGGTTCTTCGCCTGCCACTTTCACAACGACCCGGTGATGCCCGGCAGCCTGGGGCTGGACGCCCTGTGGCAGTTGGTGGGCTTCTATCTGGGTTGGATCGGCGGCAAGGGTCGTGGTCGGGCCCTGGGCTGCGGTGAGGTCAAGTTCGGCGGCGAGGTCACGCCCGACATCAAGAAGGTGACCTATAAGGTCGAGATGAAGCGGGTGATCAATCGTCGCCTGGTGATGGGGATCGGCGACGGCATTCTGGAAGCCGACGGGGTTCCGATCTACTGGACTCAGGACCTTCGCGTCGGCCTCTACCAAAGGCCTTAAAAGCTCCAGATTGGACGGGAAGAAACCATGCGTCGCGTTGTCGTCACAGGTATTGGCATTGTCTCTTCCATTGGCGTCAACGCCAATGAGGTCCTGGCTTCACTGCATGAGGCCCGGTCGGGCGTTCGGGCGGCACCGGAGTATGTGGAGATCGGGTTTCGCAGCCAGGTGGAGGCCAGGCCCCAGATCGACTGGGAAGCCCAAGTGGATCGCCGCGCCGCGCGGTTCCTGGCCCAGGGCACTGGCTTTGCCCATATCGCCATGGAGCAGGCCATCGCCGACTCCGGTCTGGAGGAGGCCGAGATCTCCCATGTCCGGACCGGCCTGATCGTCGGGTCCGGCGGCCCCTCGACCCGGGCCATCATCGAGGCGGCGGAAACCGCCAAGACCCGGGGCCCCAAGCGGGTGGGACCCTTTGCGGTGCCCAAGGCCATGAGCTCGGGACCTTCGGCCACGCTTGCGACCTGGTTCAAGATCAAAGGCCTGAACTTCTCCATCTCCTCGGCCTGCGCCACCTCCACCCACTGCATCGGGGTCGGCTATGAGCAGATCTTGATGGGCAAGCAGGATGTGGTCTTTGCCGGCGGCACCGAGGAGTTGGACTGGACCCTCAGCGTGCTGTTCGACGCCATGGGGGCCATGAGCTCCAACTTCAACGACACCCCCGCCGTAGCCAGTCGGGCCTATGACGCGGCCCGCGACGGCTTCGTCATCGCCGGGGGCGCCGGCCTGGTGGTGCTGGAGGAGTACGAACACGCCAAGGCGCGCGGGGCCAAGATCTATGGCGAGATCGTCGGCTATGCCGCCAATTCCGACGGGTTCGACATGGTGGCCCCCTCCGGCGAGGGCGCGGCCCGCTGCATGAACCTGGCCATGGCCGACCTTGGGGGTCGGAAGATCGACTATCTCAACCCGCACGGCACCTCGACCCCGGTGGGGGACATCAAGGAGATGGAGGCGGTGCGGGCGGTGTTTGGCGACAAGGCCCCGCTGATCTCGTCGACCAAGAGCCTGACCGGCCACAGCCTGGGCGCGGACGGCGCGCAGGAGGCGATCTACAGCCTGCTGATGCTGAACAACGGCTTCGTGGCCGAGAGCGCCAATATCGAAAACCTCGACCCGGCCTTCGCCGACCTGCCGATCGTCCGCCAGCGGCTCGACCGATCCCTGGACACGGTGATGAGCAACAGCTTCGGCTTCGGCGGCACCAACGGCTGTCTGGTGATGGCGCGGGTTTAGGGCTTCGCCAGCCGCGCCTCGCGCAAGGCCGATCGGCGCACCTTGCCGGCGTCGTCGCGGACCGGCTCGTCGACGAACTCGAAGCTGCGCGGCCGCTTGTAGGTCACCAGCCGCTCCTTCAGATGCTCGGCCAGCTCCTCGCCGGTGACCTCG
>JANPAO010000598.1:0-5446 GCA_031429955.1 Phenylobacterium sp.
CAGGAACAGCAGGCCCGACAGGAAGATCGAGCGCAGATGCACCTCGATCCCCAGACCGGTGAGGGCCGCCAGCGTGCCGTCGATCAGCAGGCGCTGGTCCAGCAGGGAGGCCGGGGCCTGGATGATGTCGGGACGGAACCGGCGGGCCATGCCCAGGGGATCGTCGGAGGCAAAGACCGAGACGCCGATCTTCCGCGTCAGGCCCTGATCCTTCAGGGACTTCAGCCGGTCCCAGAGCGCCAGACCATGGGGTCCCAGCAGATCCGAGGCCGAGGGCACCAGGATGGCGTCGGCCTGTTCCACGCCAAGGCGGCGCAGGGTGTCGCGGGCCTGGGCCTCCACGAAATCGGGGCCGCGGTCGGCGCGGACCGTGGAGATGGAGATCTTGAAGGGGTTGGGCCGGGGCATGATGTCCCCCAGCGCGCTCTCCACCTGGGGCGAGCGACCGGCCACATCAAACACCGCCAGCCGCGAACGGGCGGCGATGTCGAGGATGTCGCGCACCTCGGCCTGGGGCGGGCGTCCACGAACGCTCGCCTGTTCGAGGGCGAACTGGCCAGAGCCGAGACCGAGCTTGGAAAGCGGATTGGTCATGAACAACGCAGGTTGCGAACGGAACGAGACGCTTTTTACAGGGCAAGGCCTAAAGAACCGGTGTCTGGAACCTTTCCAGGGCGTTAAACTGGACGCCATGAGAGACCCCCTGCCCGAGTGGCCCCTATTTGGCATGGCCGAGGATGTTCGACCCGCCCTGCGGCTCGCCCATCAAGGAAATCAAGCCCTTGTCCTGGCGACCCTGGTCGCCGTGGAGGGGGGAGGTCCCCGCCCGGTGGGCACCCAGATGGTCTTTTCCCCGGCGGGCGTGTCGGGTTATTTTTCCGGTGGCTGCCTGGAAAGCGATGTGGCCGACCATGCAGACGCCTGCCTGGCCGACGGGGCACCCCGGCGTCTGGTCTATGGTCAGGGCAGCCCCTGGCCCGATATCCAACTGCTGTGCGGCGCCCGGATCGAGATCTTCCTGGAGCGGGTTCCGGCGGGCGACCCCGTCCTGGACCAACTGCTGGAGGCCCAGACCGCGCGGCGACCGGTGGTCTGGATCAGTGACGGGACCCTCCGGCGCTGCGTGGCCCCCGATGCCGAGACCGCCTGGGAGGGTGCCGTGGCCCGCCGCCATGATCCGACCCCACGCCTGGTGGTGTTCGGCTCTGATCCCACGGCGCTCGCCATCGCCCAGCTCGGGGCCCAGAGCGGGTTTGAGACCACCCTGGTGCGACCCAAGGGTCCTGAAGCCGAGCCGCCTATCACCGGCGTCGCCTATCGCCGCGACGAACCCCAGGCCGCCCTGGACCTCATCGGCACCGATGCCTGGACCGCCATCGCCATCGCCACCCACAGCCTGGAGATCGACCGCACGGCGCTGGCCGCCGCCCTGCCCTCCGCCGCCGGTTATGTAGGTCTGCTGGGGGCCCGCAAGCGCCTGGCCGAGCGTCTGGCACCCTTGCGCGCCGATGGGATCGAGGAAGCCGTGCTGCAGCGAGTCCACGCCCCCATCGGCCTGGACATCGGCGGCAAGGCCCCCTGGGAAGTGGCCGTCTCGGTGATCGGCGAGATCATGGCCCTGAGGTATGGCGGGGGCTCCGGCAAGGGATAGGGCTGTCGTCCTAACCCGCCCGCTCCAGCCGCAACACATCAACCAGGTCCCCCGCTGCGGAAGCCGGGGCACCCGCAGGTCGGACCAGCAGGGCGTCGGCGGCGGCGAAGACGGTGATCAGGGAGGAGTCCTGGTCGCGGTAGGGATGGGCGGTGATGGTGCCGGCCCCATGGGTCAGCCTGGCGCGCATCCAGTGTTCGCGGGGGCCGTTGGCGGCAAGGGGCTCGGCCAGGCGGGCACTGACCATGGTCGGGGCGTGGCAGGTGCCGCTATAGGCAGCGATCAGGGGCCGCAGGAACAGTTCGGCGCAGACGAAGGCCGAGGCCGGATTGCCCGGCAGGCCCAGCAGGCGGCGGCCGTCGGCCAGGACCCCGAAGAAGGTGGGCTTGCCGGGACGTACCGCCACGCTCTGCACATGATAGGTGATGCCCAGGGCCTCGGCGGCGGTGCGCACCAGGTCGTGGTCGCCCACCGAGGCGCCGCCGACGGTGACGATGAGATCGGCCTCGGCGTCTCGCAGGGCCTCGATCACAGCCTCGAGATTGTCGCGAATGCCGGTCCGCCGGCTGGTCTGGGCACCCCAGGCCTCGCACATGGCCTGCAGGGCCGGCGACCCGGAGTCATAGATCTGGAAGGGGCCGGGCGTGGCCGGGGCCTCGACGATTTCCTCGCCGGTGGAGAGCAGGGCGATCCTGGGTCTGGCGTAAACCGCAACCTCGGCACGGCCCGCCGAGGCGGCCAGGGACAATCGCCAGGGGTCGATCCGGGTGCCGGCGGTGAGCAGAACCTCTGCGGCGTGAAAATCCTTGCCCAGGTCGCGGATATTGTCGCCGGGCGAGGCCAGAGGAACGGTGATCTGATCCCCCTCGCGCTGGGCGTTCTCCTGGATCACCACACTGTCGGCCCCCTGTGGCAGGGCCGCGCCGGTGAAGATCCGCACCGCCTGACCCCGCGCCAGCGGCGCCTCGTGCCCGTGACCCGCCGCACTCTCGCCGACAATGGCCAGGGTGCCCGGCGTATCGGCGGCGCGAACCGCCCAGCCGTCCATGGCCGAGTTGGTGAAGGGGGGCTGGGGCCGCAGGGCGGTCACATCCTGCGCCAGCACCCGCCCGATGGCGGCGGCGAGCGGCACAGATTCTGACGGCAGGGCCTGGATCTCCCCCACCATGGCCGCGCGGGCGGCCTCGACCGACATCAGCTTCACGGGCGGGTCCAGTCGCCAGACTTGCCGCCGGACTTGGTGAGCAGTTTGACCCCCTCGATGGTCATGGCCTTATCGGCGGCCTTGAGCATGTCATAGATGGTCAGGCAGGCGACGGAGACGGCGGTGAGGGCCTCCATCTCCACCCCGGTCTGGCCGCTGGTGCGGACCCGCGCGGTGACGGCAAGACCCCCAGGCCCCGGCTCGACCCGAACCTCCACCTTGGACAGCGCCAGGGGGTGACAGAGCGGGATCAAATCCGCCGTCTTCTTGGCCGCCATGATGCCGGCGATCTCGGCGGTGGCCCGCACATCCCCCTTCTTGGCATCGCCAGAGAGGGCCAGCGCCAGGGTCTGCGGGCTCATGGCCACAAAGCCCTGCGCAGTGGCCTCGCGGGTGGTGACCGCCTTGGCCGAGACATCCACCATGTGGGCGCGGCCGGTCTCGTCGATGTGGGTCAGGCGACTCATTTTTCCAGCAGGCGCGGCATCAGTTCCACCATGTTGCAGGGGCCATGGCGGCTGTCGAGCTGGGCTGCGATCACCTTGTCCCAGCCGTCCTTCACAGCCCCGTTGGAGCCCGGCAGACAGAAGACGAAGACCCCGCCGATCAGGCCGGCCGTGGCGCGGCTTTGCAGGGTCGACAGGCCCACCGACTGGTAGCTCACCAGGTGGAAGACCACCGAGAAGCCGTCGATCTTCTTGTCGAACAGCGGCTCGATGGCCTCGGGCGTCACGTCGCGGCCGGTGATGCCAGTGCCACCGGTGGTGATGATGGCGTCGATGGCGCCCGAGGCCACCCAGGCCTTCACCTGCATCCGGATCTGGTCGATGTCGTCGCGGACGATGGTCTTGTCGGCCAGGATGTGGCCAGCCCCGGTGACCCGTTCGGCCAGGACGTGGCCCGAGGTGTCGCTCTCCTCGTCGCGGGTGTCGGAAATGGTCAGGACGGCGATGCGCACCGGGATGATGGGCAGCTTGTCGTCGATGCGACCGCCAGGGGTCAGGGTCGGGGCGTTCATTTGGTCTCCCAGCGGGTGATGTCAGCGTGGTCCTGCGGCCGGGGCTCGATCCAGCGGGCGGTGCCGTCGGGACCGGTCTCCTTCTTCCAGAAGGGGGCCCGGCTCTTCAGATAGTCCATCAGAAAGTCGCAGGCCTCAAAGGCTGAGCGGCGGTGGGCCGCCGCCGTCGCCACAAAGACGATGGCCTCCCCCGGCGTGATCTGGCCCACCCGGTGAACGATCTGGACATCATCCAGGCCAAAGCGGTCCCGCGCGTCCTCAGCCATGATGCCGATCTGGGCCTCGGTGAAGCCGGGATAGGCCTCCAGCTCCAGGGTGGTGGTCTGGCCCTGCTCGGCCCGGGCCAGGCCGGTGAAGGTGGCGATGGCCCCGGTCTCGGCCCGCCCGGCGGCAAAGGCGCTCAGCAGGGCACCTGGGTCAAAGGGGTCGGGGGTCAGGGTGATCATCCGCCGCTCATGGCCGGCAGGAAGGCCACCTCGGATCGCGAGGTCAGGGGGGCGTCACCACGAACCAGCACCTGGTCCAGGGCCACCTGGACGCCTGGCGCGGCCAGGGCCTGGGCCAGGCCCGCGTCCTCGGCGCAGAGGGCGGCGCGCAGGGCCGACAGGGTGGCGGGCAGAGGATCGAGGGCGCGTTCACGCCAGCCGGCGATGTCGCTGAGACGACCAAACAGCAGGACCTTGGCCAAGCTAGCCCCCGGTCGTCGACATGTGCCGGGCCACGGCGGGGGCGGCGGAGCGGACGATCTGGAAGTCGTGACCCTGGGGCTTGGCATCCACCGCCAGGCGGATGGCGTCCTCCAGGCCGCCCGCATCCGCGCCGCCCCGGATCACCGCCCGCAGATCGCTGGCATCCTCGCGACCCAGGCAGGTGTGCAGGGTGCCGGTGCAGGTCAGGCGCACCCGATTGCAGGCCTCGCAGAAATTGTGACTCAGCGGGGTGATGAAGCCCAGCCGCCCGCCGGTCTCCTTGACGGTCACATAGTGGGCCGGCCCGCCGGTGACATGATCGCTGTCCTCCAGGGTCCAGAAGCTCTCCAGGGACTTGCGGACATCCTTCAGGGACAGGAACTGATCGGTGCGATCAAACTCGATCTCGCCCAGCGGCATGGCCTCGATGAGGGTCAGGCCGCAGCCCCGGGCATGGGCCCAGGCGATCAGGTCGGGGATCTCGGCGGCATTGTCGTCCTTAAGAGCCACGGCGTTGACCTTCACCTCGATCCCGGCGGCCAGGGCCGCATCGATCCCGCCGATGACCTTGGCCAGGTCCCCGCCCCGGGTCAGGGTGGCGAATAGGTCGGGCTTGAGGGTATCCATGGACACATTGATCCGCCGCACCCCGAACCGCGCCAGGTCGGTGGCGAACTGCGCCAGCCGGGTTCCGTTGGTGGTGAGGGTCAGTTCCTGCAGGGCCCCGGTCGCCAGGTGCCGCGACAGGTTCTCGATCAGGCCCATGACCCCCTTGCGGACCAGGGGTTCGCCGCCGGTGATCCGCAGCTTGGTGACCCCCAGGGCCACGAAGCCCGAAGCGATCTGGTCCAGCTCCTCCAGGGTCAGGACCTCCGCCTTGGGCA
>JANPAO010000599.1:0-2706 GCA_031429955.1 Phenylobacterium sp.
TTTCTGGTTGGCGCGCGCGGGGGACACCGCGCCGGATGTTTCGGGATGGTATGAGTGACTGACGCAGCGGCCACCGGTGGCAGCAGGCTGAGCCTGAAAACGATCCTGGGATTTTCCCTGTCCAACCTGCCCCTGGGCGCCTTGGCCGTGGCGGTGTCGGTCTATCTGCCCCCCTATTTCGCCAGCCATCTGGGAGTCAGCCTGGCGGTGGTGGGTTCCACCTGGATGATCGTGCGGCTGCTGGACATCGGCGTCGACCCCGTGCTGGGCCTGATCATGGACCGCACGCGCACAAGGATCGGTCGCTACCGCTTCTGGATGATCATCGGGGCTCCGGTGCTGATGGTGGCCATCTATGCCCTGTTCCAGGCGCCGGCCGGCATCGGCACCGGCTATCTGATCAGCTGGCTGCTGATCTATTATCTGGGCACCTCGATCCTGGGCCTTGGGCATTCGGCCTGGGGAGCCAATCTCTCCACGACCTATGATGAGCGCTCGCGGTTGTTTGGGGTGGTGGCGGCCTTGGGGGTGATCGGGGCGGTGGTGGTGCTGCTGATCCCCATCGGGGCCAATGCCATGCATCGCAGCTTTGCCCAGACCGTGCCTGATATGGGCTGGTTCATCTTCTGGCTGGTGCCGCTCTCCATGGTCTGGATGGTGTTTCGCACCCCTGAGCGCATTGCGCCGGAAACCGACCAGGCCCAGTTCCGGCTGCGGGACTATTGGTCGCTTCTGATCAAGCCCGATCTGTTGCGCCTGTTCCTGGCCCAGATGTCCCTGACCCTTGGGCCGGGCTGGATGAGCGCCCTCTACATCTTCTTCTTCACCGACAGCCGAGGCTATAACGGCACGCAGTCCTCGACCCTGCTGCTGGTCTATGTGGTGGCGGGGATTGTCGGGGCACCCTTGACGGCGCGCCTGGCCCAGACCTTCTCCAAGCACCGCACCCTGATGGTCACCACCACGGCCTATTCGCTGGGCCTGTGCATGGTGATGGTGATCCCCAAGGGTAATGTCTGGGCGGCCGTCCCGGTGATGTTCTGGTGCGGCTTCATGGCCGCCGGCTTTGACCTGATGATCCGCGCTATGCTGGCCGATGTTGGCGACGAGGTGCGGCTGGAACAGGGCCAGGAGCGGATCAGCCTGATCTATGCCCTCAACAGTTTGGCCGGAAAGATCGCCTCGGCCTTCGCCATTGGGGTCACCTTTCCCCTGCTGGGCAAGCTGGGCTACCAGGCCGCCGAGGGCGCAGTGAACACGCCCCAAGCGATCCGTGCCCTGGAGTGGGCCTATATCGCCGGCCCCATTGTCTTTGTGATGCTGGGAGGCGCCTGCATCGTCGGCTGGCGACTGGACGCCGACACCCACGCCCAGATCCGTAAGGACCTCGATGCCCGCGACGCCCAATATGCCGAGGCTCCCATCCTGGAGAGCCTGTCGGGTGAGCCGGCCATCGCAGTTGTAGATGGGAGGATCGCGCCATGATGCTGAAGGACAAGTCCGCCGTCATCACCGGCTCCACAAGCGGTATCGGCCTGGCCATCGCCAAGGCCCTGGCCGCCGAGGGGGCCAATGTCGCCATCAACGGCTTTGGTAAGCCCGAAGACATCGAGGCCGAGCGCGTCGCCCTTGAGACCGAGTTCGGGGTCCGGGCGATCTATTCCCCTGCTGACATGACCAAGCCGGCTGAGATCGCCGCGATGATCGGTGAGGCCGAGCGCGCCTTCGGGGCGGTGGACATCCTGGTCAACAATGCCGGGGTCCAATTTGTCTCCCCCATCGAGGACTTCCCCCTAGACAAGTGGGATCAGATCATCGCCATCAACCTGTCCTCGGCCTTCCACGCCATCCGGGCGGTGGTGCCGGGCATGAAGGCCCGAGGCTGGGGTCGGATCATCTCTACGGCCTCGGCCCACTCCCTGGTGGCCTCACCCTTCAAGGGCGCCTATGTGGCGGCCAAGCATGGGCTGGTGGGTCTGACCAAGACCGTCGCCCTGGAACTGGCCCCCCACGGGGTGACCGCCAACTGCATCAGTCCGGGCTATGTCTGGACCCCGCTGGTGGAAAACCAGATCCCCGCCACCATGGCCTCTCGGGGGCTGACCCGGGACCAGGTGATCAATGACGTGCTGCTGGCCGCCCAGCCCACCAAGCAATTCGTCACCTCGGATCAGGTGGCCGCCATGGCCGTGTTCCTGTGCTCCGACGCCGCCAGCCAGATTACAGGCGCGAACCTCTCGATGGACGGCGGCTGGACGGCTGCTTAGGCAACTAGCCCTCGACCACAAAGCTCAGGCCCGCATGGGCTTGCAGCCGCTCGACCAGCCGGCCCTGCAGTGCCGCGCCGGGGGTCCAGACGCCGCCCGCCACATCCGGCGCCCGCACCAGGCAGATCGCCGCCTCGGCCAGCATCTTGGAGGTGGAGCCATAGCCCGGGTCCATGTCGCCCTTGACCGAGACCCGCACCTGGCGGGCGTCAGCGGCAATGCCGACGAACAGGACGTCGTAGAAGCCCGCTTCGCGCTCGGCCTTGGTCGGTCCATCGCCCGGCTTGGGCACGCCGCCCGGCAGCGAAGCCATGTCGGTGAAGCCCGGACCGCCTGACTCCGGCGAACCCATCACCATCTCGTCGTAGACGAAGTCCTGACCATAGGCGTGCCCCATCAGCAGGTTCGAGCGGTGGACGTTCTTGGTATTGATCACGGC
>JANPAO010000600.1:0-4278 GCA_031429955.1 Phenylobacterium sp.
CTCCCGTCGATAGATGACATCGACGCGGGTGCAGTCGTCGCGATAGGTGACGCCGATATCGCGGATGACCCAGGCGTCCTGGGTCAGGTCGCGGTTGGCATAGGTGGTCAGACCCCAGTGCTTGGTGAGGTAGATGTCGCCGCCCAGGTCGATGTTCTCGACCTTGACCCCATTGGCATTGGCCCGGTCGCGAAGATAGCGGACATAGCCATTGGCCCGCTTGAGCGAGAGGTTGGCTCCGGCCTCGGCCCGCTGGATGGTGAGGTCATCGCTATCGAGTCGCGTGCGAGCAAACAGCGATAAGCCTTTGATTGGTTGAGCATCTCCCGCGACGATCCAGTCAGAACTTGTCTGGCGCAGGCCGCTCTGGACGGAGAAGGCGTCGTTGGACTTGTCTCGGAAGCTGCGACCGATCAACAGACTGGCGCGGCGCCCATCGTCCCAGAAGATTGAAGCCCGCGCGCCGGCATTGAGGCGAACACCACCCTCATAGAGGTCGTAGCCGGGAAACTTGTTGGCCCGGAAGAGGTTGGTCTCGTCGAACTCAAAGGCCACGGAGTCTTCGTTGAGATAGATCGGCACCCCGCCGGTGGTCCTGCCCACCTGAATCTGGCTGACGCGGGGCGAGGCTGCGAGTTGGACGATGGGTTCCAGGATCACCGTGGAGTCCGCAAAGCGACGGACGAAGGGCCAGGTGACGTCCGCGCCGGCCACGGCAAGGCCACGGGTGAGAGTTTTCGACGCGCCACCGCTCAGATCATCGAGGCTGTAGGCGTCGCCCCGCAGGTTCAGGAAGGGCGACATCCGAATGCCACCAGAGGCGGTAAAGGTCGCGCGCCAGTCGGCCTCGCCGGTGACGCGACGGCTGTCGAGGCCAGGCAGGAGACTATTGGTGGGATCTTGTTCCCGGGTCAGGGCGATGGCCGATCCCAGCAGGCGAAGGCGGCCCCCGGCGACATTGGTCTGCGGCTCCCAGCGAGCTTCGATCAGAGGCCCCACGGTGGGGAAGGTTCGGTCAATGTCGCCTGGGCGCAGGCCCTGGATGGAGAAGGCTCCGACCGAGGCATAAGATCGCTGGTCCTGTCGAATGGCATAGAGCTGGGAGATCAGACGGCGATCATCAGCCAGATAGAGCCCGCGACCGGAGTAGACGTCCCCGATGTCGTACTTGTCGAACAGCAGGTCATCGGAGGTCCGCTCGGCGCCAAATCCCCAGGTCCAACGCTCGTTCAGGGCAAACTGGCCCGAGGCCAGGATGTAGCTGCGATTGGTGTCGGGGCCGAAGCTGTTGCCCTTTCCGTCATGGTCGCTGTCGAAGGTGTAGCCGAACCGCGCGTCCAGGCTTCCGGAGTAGAAGCGCTTGCGATATTTTACATTAAGAAACGGATTAACTTTCGTGTTAATCTGAGGGCTTAGCGTGATATCCGACGAGGGTGACAACACTTGAAGATAAGGCTGTTCATAGCTGAGGCCGCGGCGGTTTGAGGCCCCGATGCTGGGAGTCAGGAAGCCTGACTTGCGAACGGCCTGGGGGTCGGGGTGCCAGAACAGCGGTAGATAGAGCACCGGGGCTCCGAAGATGCGGACTACGGCGTTGCGATAATAGACCAGTTGGCGATCGCGATCCTGCACCACCTTGTCGGCCTTGATGGACCAGGTGGGCGACTTGGGAGAGCCGTCTTCTGCGCAGATCTCGCAGGGGGTGTAGATGGCGCGATTCAGCTCACTGACCCGCTCGCTGCGCCGCACAGCGCTGGCGGCAGCCAGCTTGATGTTGGGATCCATCCGGGCGGCAAAGCCTGTAGCGATCCCGGCCTTCATGGCGTCATCCAGAACCATCTCATCGGCATATTCGACGCTGCCGTCGGGATTGATGATCTGAACCTGGCCCTTGGCGGTCATCACACCACGGGTCTCGTCATAGACCAGTTCGTCGGCCCGCAGGGTCCGACCCTCATAGCGTACCTCGGCCTGGCCACGGGCGGTGGTGACCTTGTTCTTGTCATCGCGGATGACGAGGTCGGCCTCCATATAGAGCTGGCCCGAGGCGAGGCCATCGGCAGGAGGCTTGGCGCCAGACTGGGCATGCGCGTCCACAGCCACCGAGACCATGACCAAGGCCACGCTCGCCAGCAGGCCGCGCTTCATCGAGGTGGATCGGCGACCGGGACTCATAAAGCGCGCAAACCTTCTCCAGACGGCGGCAAGGGGATGGATAGCCGGGAACGCCAAGGATTCAACCGTCTTCGGTGTAGCAGAGCAAAGTCAGCCCGGACAGCAGGGCCACAAGCGGCGGTGCCCAGGCCGCCGCATAGAGTGGAATGATCTCGGCGTTTGCCAAGGCACCGGAGAATTCGTTGAAGAAAAAGAAGATGAAACCGATGGCAACGCCGGTTCCGGCCAGGCCCGCAAGGCCACCCAGGCGAGCCAACCGCAGGGAAAAGGCCGCAGCCAAGACGGACATGGCGGCAAACAGCACAGGTGTGGCCAGAAGTTGCTGGAACCTCAGGCGGTAGCTATTGGCTGAGAACCCGGCCTGCTCGGTTTGACGGATGGCGGCCGGCAGTCGCCAGAAGGCAATGGCGTCAGCCGAGGCGAAGCGCTCCATGGCCGATTCGGAATCCAGGGTGGAGCGGATCGAAAGGCTGTCGGACCGCACAGAACTTTCGCCGGCGGTGGCCTCGCGCACGTCGGTGAGCTTCCAGAACCCGGGGAGGAGTTCGGCCTGGGCCGCCTCCAGCCGGCGTTTGAACTCGGGCACGCCAGCCTTGTTCTTCTGGTATACGAAGAGGGAAACCCCCTTCAGGCGGACACGACCCGCCACCGTGTCGCGGGTCCTGGCGTGGATGACGATCTGGTTGTGGTCATCGCCCTGGCGCAGCCACACCTCCTTGGGCGCGTCGGTGAGGTAGTTTTCCATCAGGCTGGCGCGGTCGGACTCAAAGCGCGCGCTCAGCATGGAGGCTAGGGGGTTGAAGGCGACCACGGCGATAATGCCCACCACCAGGGCTGCGAGCGCGCTGGGCAGGATGAAGCGCCAGGCTGAGATGCCCGCCGCCCGCATGGCCACCAGCTCGCTGGACCGGTTTAGCCCCACATAGGCGCTGATGCCGCCGGCCAGGAAGACAAAGGGCAGCAGCAACAAGATCAGTGCCGGGGCCTTGAGCAGGGTCAGACCAAACAATTGAGCGACACCGACATCGGCCCTGACCCCCACCGAGCGCGACAGGTCGACGAACTGAACCAGCAGGATCACAGAGGCGATCACGGCCAGGGCCGCGCCGACACCGGCAAAGGTGCGCAGCAGGACATAGCGCTCGAGGCGACCAATCCCGATCATGCGGCTTGCGTCCGAAGCACGGTTCTGGCGCGTTTGCGGATGTCGATAAAGCGGCTGACGCGCTGGCGGAAGAGACCCCGCAGGGCAAAGGCCATGGCGATGATCGGCACGCCATACTGCAGCAGGTTTAGCCAGGGCTCAGACTCACTGGCCGCCTGGACGACAAAGCCAAGGATCCGGACCGAAACGGCGATGGCGCCAATGGTGGCAATCCGCCGACCATAGCCCAGCCTCGAAAATCCACCGCCGATGACCGCCAACAGGGCAAAGCACATGAAGGTCAGGTTGTAGAGCGGAGTCGACAGCCGCGCATTGCCCTCGGCCAGGAGCTTGTTGCGATTGCGAGCCTCCCAGTCCTGTTGCAGGTCGGGGAACAACAGTTCGTGCAGGAACCGGTCGGAGGGTTTGTAGTGAACCAACTCCTCAGTCTCGAGATAGCGAGAGAGGTCGAAGACATACTCGTCAAAGGACAGGTAGTTCAGGACGCCGGTGCGACTGAATTCCTGATTGGAGCCCTTGCGCATCAACAGCACCGGCTTGTCGCCACGCTTGACCACCCGGCCCTCGTCGGCGGTGTAGGTGGTGGCTCCGCCATCGGACTTGGTCTGATGGATGAAGAGGTTGTGGATCAGCCCGCCCTGATCGATCGACTGAGCGTAGACCGTTAAGCCCGGAGCCGGTTCCGTGAACTCGCCCTCGCGGACCAGGGTCGAGGCAAGGTCGGTGCGGACCTGATACAGGGTTTCGCGCATCTGGCGCGCCGCCAGGGGTTGCACCCAGAGGTTCATGAAGAGCGCGATCAGGGTGACGATTCCCGCCAGGCGAAGGGCCGGCGCAATCACCCGCCAACGGCTCATGCCGCCGGCAAAGCAGACGACGATCTCCTGCTCCACCTGTAGCCTGTTGAGGGCCACCAGAGCGGCCACCAGCAGGGCGAT
>JANPAO010000601.1:0-6619 GCA_031429955.1 Phenylobacterium sp.
CGCCAGTGGCGATGCCGCAAAGCCCGCATCCAATATCGACATCCAGCAAAACGCCCCGACCCCACCGAAAAGCAGGACCATTGCCCAAGCCACAATCGCGCGCACCGCCATTGACCACCCCGATTCCTTGACCTGGTAGACGATAGTAAATTATCTTTTACATGTCAAAAATTATATACGCCGACATCAAGGCAGACTCGCTGAACCCGCCTCTCACTGAGGTCAACCACGTCACCCTCCGAGCCGCAGCGCACGACACACACTTTCCTCAGATGAGCCGCCTCTGGCGTGCCTTTGGGAGAGTCAGTTTTGCGTGGTCCGCGATAGCCTCCGAAAGGGAAACCGCGACACAAGCCCCAGGCCTCAAGGAGACCGGCATGTGTGCGTGTGCCGCGTTCGTCAGTACCGTGGGCAAGCTAGAAGGGGAGCTATTGCAACTCTCACTGTGATGCCGGCGGCCGGCCTGTGACCTGTTCGCGCCAGCCTCAGGCGTTGGCATCGAGCCAATCCGAAAGCGGCTGGAGGTCGTGGGACCAGAATACCAAGACGTTGCTGTCCAGGAGCCGAGCCACGTCCTTATAGGCAATGACCCCCTGGAGGACAGCGGCTGTTTGGATGAAGCCGCCCCACTGATCGTTCCAAGCCTTGGTTTTGTCCATGACGTCACTCACGCGCTTTACGGAGTTCGTCGCATCGTTGGACACCTTGCACTCCATGGCCATGATGAGGCTGGGGTTCACGCCGCACGCGATGTCCACCTCCTTCGTCGCCGTCCGGGTCTTGCAGCGCGTCTTGCGCATGAAATGTTCGGGCGCGAGATCGCTGGTGTTGTTGACCGTAGCGGACGGTGTCTTGCTCCACCCCTTCGCGGCGAGAAGTTCCTCGACCGCCCGCTCCTGATCGTCTGAGAGCCTATTCCTCCGCACGGTGTTGAAAATCTGAGAGCTGATCATCGGCGTCAGCGTGTGCAGCAGCCTCTTGATCTGGGGGCGGCTAGGGTTCGAGTTCGTGCCCAGCCACGCCGTCAATGCCGGGTCTCTCCGATCCGCAAACGCCGCCGCGAATTCGTGTGCCGCGACTTTTGTCAGCTTGGTCGCCTTCTTCTCCGCGCCCTTCGGGTAGGACGGAAGGATCAGCTTCAGCTGGTCCTGGCTGATCGGCGGGGCGAAGAGGTGCCGAAGGACCAGGAGGTGCCGGCCCGTCTTGGTCAGTGAGGATTGAAGATCGCGGAGGCCATTGGTCTCCACCAGGGTCCTGAGAATGTCGCGCCGAACCGCCTTGCACACTCGCCGCCACTCTTCTGCAAGCGGAGCGGGGGCCATGCCCGCGACGTAGATCTGGACTGCCTTCTGCGACGCGGCCAGATGATAGGTCTGCACCGACCCTGGCGGCCCACTGCTCATGCGGTTAGCCGCGTCCGCCGTTTGACTGGAGCCTCACGGCGCGAATGGCCGTTCCTGCGCTCTTCGCGCTGGGTGTATTCGATTGCCGACTGCAGCCGCTCCGGCAGTGGGGCCAGCGCTGCCCACGGCTTCGGAGGTGCGACCTGCTCAAGGCTCTCCAGGAGGGTGGAGCCTACCGCGTGTGCCAAATGCGGTGGCACGGCATTCCCCACAAGCCGGTACTGGTCCGACCTGTTGCCTGCAACGACCCAGCCGGGCGGGAAGGTTTGCAACGCGGCGCATTCCCTTGGGCTCAGCCTCCGCAGCCCGAGCCTGGGGTCTTTCACCCAGTCCTGCTGCGCGTTGGCGGTGACGGTGCGTGCAGGGAGCTTGAGGTCAGCGACGAAAGCTCCCTGCTTATAGCCCCAATGGCCGCCGGGTCTTGTCGTCTCGCGCTTGCCTGGGCTCTTTACACCCGATCCTGGTGGGATCACCGCCAGCTCCGCTGCAAGCTTCCCGGCGGGTCGGATGATCTCTTCTTCGCGGGGGCCCCCAATCTCGGCCAAGCAATCTCCCAAGGCGCGCCAAGGGAGCAGATCATGGAGACCGCACGTCTTGCCATGCGTGGGGGCCGGAAGACGCGGCGCGTCACCCGTGCGATAGCCGACAAGCACCACGCGGACGCGCCGCTGAGGGACGCCATAGTCGGCGGCGTTAAGCAGCTCGACGTGAGTCTGCCAGCCGCGCGCAAAGAGCTGGTCCCGGAGCCAAGCGAGCGCGGAGCCTGGAACGCCGTCAGGGCCGCGTGCCGTAACGAGGCCGCGCACGTTCTCAAACAGGAGGTAGCGGCAATCCAGTTCCGCCGCGACGCGCAGATACTCTCCGATGAGCTGGCCGCGCGGGTCTTCAAAGCCGAGTTGGTGACCTGCGCTGCTCCAAGACTGGCATGGCGGCCCACCCGCGAGGAGCGTGATCTCGCCTCGCCTCCTCCCCGCGCGGGAGAGCATGTCTCTCCCCGCTAGGTCCTGGATGTCGGCGAGTTCGATCTCAGCGTTCTGGAGGAACCGGCTGCCATTCGAAAGCCTGAACCCCTTGTTCGCCTTGAGGCTGTCGATTGCGCGAGGGTCGATGTCGGTGGCGAAGACACAATCCCAACCCGCCGCCTCAAGTCCGAGGTCCAGGCCACCCAGCCCACTGAAAAGCGACACGAGTTCCGGCATGTTGTCTCGCCCCCGGCCGCCGAACATCTGCCCATGATGCGCTTCGCACGCTCCTCGCCGCAGCATCGTGAGCAAAAGGTTAACGAGTGGTGCTTCGGCCAATAGGTCAACCTCAGCAGACGGCGGGGGCCCCCTTCTCCACAGTTAGATCCGTTCAGCCTTTTATGTTCTTGGTTTGTTTCAGTCAACCATTGACCCGAAATCTCTCATCCACTCTGCATTCCGGCGGTCCCAGCGCATTCCGATGATAGCCGCGATAGACGTGGGCTGCCGCTGCCCCACACCCTCACCCCACTCCACCGGTCTCCAACCGCACCCTCTGCTGCCCCGCGCCATCGAAGTTGTCCGCCGCCAGCCAGGCCTCGAACCCCGCCTTCACCGCAGGCCAGTCGCGGTCGATCAGGGCAAACCAGGCGGTGTCACGGTTGCGGCCCTTATTGACCATGGCCTGACGCCAGACCCCCTCGGCGGCAAACCCCAGCCGCACCGCGGCCCGACAGGAGGCGGCGTTCAGCGCGTCGGCCTTCCACTCATAGCGGCGGTACCCGGCCTCAAACACCCGCGCCATCATCAGGTACATGGCCTCGGTCGCCGCAGGCTTACGCTGCAGCCGGGGGCTGAAGATCACCGCGCCCACCTCCACGCAGCCGCTGGCCAGGTCGTGGCGCATATAGCTGGCGGTCCCCACCGGCACCTCATCCACCAGGATCACAAAGGTCTGGAAGCCCGACCGGCTCTCCAGCAGGGCCAGGGCGACGCCGAAGGCCTGGGCGCTCTCATAGGGACCGATGGGCAGATAGGTCCAGATCGCGCCGGCGGCATCCTCCGACAGGGCGGCAAACAGGCCATCCAGATGCCGCGCCGGTGCAAACCGCTCCAGGCGGCAGAACCGTCCCGTCATGGGCGCGTCCGAGAGCGGCGCGCGCTGGGTCCAGTCTGGCAGGGATGGACCCACGGGCTGGCCCAGGGAATTGAGGACCTGGCTCATCATGGGATCGCCACGCCGTGGGACCTCAACGGCCACATGTCCGCCTTCGTCAGTGGCACGCGTCGCGCCGCCACGGACGTCAGATAGGCCCCGGCGTGACGATGGGCTGTGTCGATGGCGGCGGCGTATTCGTCCAACATCAGGTCGGTTCCAGGGGTATGGTCCTGCCCTATTGTATCGGCACAATCTGAACTTCAATCAAATGATTGTCACTATGACAATTTACCTCTACGACCCGCCAGATGTGGCACCCACGTCTCGAAACCGGCCCTCTTCCGCTATTTGAGCAGCTATTGACGGCCCTGCGCGCCGATATCGCCGCCGGGCGCCTCTCGCCAGGTGAGCGCCTCCCACCCCAACGCGACCTGGCCCACAGCCTGGGGGTGGCGATTGGGACAGTCACCCGAGCCTATGGCGAGGCCCAGCGCCAAGGCCTGATCACCGCCCACGTCGGCCGCGGGGCCTTCGTCAGCACCTCACCCGTCACCCGTGACGACCGCCTGATCCCCCTCAATCAGGCACTTCCTCCCTCCACGGCGACGAACATGTTGCTGGCCGAAACCCTGGCCCGGGTCCGCCGCCGCCCCGACCTTCTGGACCACCTGGCCTATGCCCCGCCCCCCGGCTTTGAGTCCCACCGCCGCGCCGGTGCCGCCTGGGTCAGTCAGGCCCTGCCGGAGGTGGACTGGCGTCGCCTGGTCTGCTGCAACGGCGCCCATCAGGCCATCGCCCTGTCCCTGGCCGCCATCGAGGCCCCGCTGATCCTCTGCGAGGCGGTGAGCTACTGGGGCCTCAAGGCCCTGGCCCAACACACCGGTGCCGCCCTGATGGGCCTGGCCCTCGACCACCAGGGCCTGACCCCCCAGGCCCTCGAACGCGCCGCCAGCGAGACCGGTGCCCGAGTGGTCTATCTGACCCCCACCCTGCAAAACCCCACCGGCCGGGTGATGGATCTGCAGCGGCGCCACGACATCGTCGCCGTGGCCCGGGCCTACAATCTCTGGATCATCGAAGACGACATCTACGCCTTATACGGCGAGGGTTTGAACCCCACTCCCCTAGCCAGCCTGGCCCCCGAACGGACCTTCTATATCGGCGGATTGTCCAAGGCCCTGGCCCCTGGCCTGCGGGCCGGATACCTGGTGGTCCCGACCTCTGAGATGCTGGACCGGGTGGTGGCAACGGCCCGTGCCCTGAGCTACGCCCCGCCGGGACTCTCCACCCTGATCTCCACCCAGATGATCGAGGACGGCACGGCCCTGACGGCCGCGCAGGCGGTCTGGCAGGACATGGCGATCCGCACCGCCCTGGCCATGGAGGAACTCGCCGGCATCGCCGATCCCCCCGCCGTTCCAGCCGTCCTCAGCCTATGGGCCCCGATGCCCGAACTGGCGGCCGAACGCCTTGCCGGCCAGGCCCTCCGGGCCGGGGTCGAGCTGATGGCCCCCTCAACCCCCATCGTGACCCCGGGGCTGGTCTCGGGTCTGCGCATCAGCCTCGGAGCCCCCAACGACCACACCACCCTGCGCCGCGCCCTGCAGATCGTCAGGGCAGCCCAGGGTGGCAGTCTCGAAGCAGGCTCTGTCTAGGCCCAGCCCACAACGGCCAGGAACAACCAGACTGTCGCCAAGATACCCACGCCCCATGCCAGGGGCCGCACCAGGGGCACGCCAAACACATAGAGCACCGCATGGGCGACCCGGGCATAGAAGAACACCTGGGCGGCCATCACTGTGGTCGGGTTGGACATGTCGGCCACCGCCACGATCAGCGCTAGGGGCGCAAACAGCGCCAGCCCTTCGCGATGGTTGTCCACCACCCGTCTCATGCGCAGTTGCAGGGTGCTGGGCTCAGGCAGGTTGTCGCGCGAATTGGCCAGCGGCATCAGGCCCTGGGCGCGAATCCCGACCCCGGCCTGCAGAACGATCAGGACAAATAACAGGCCGACCGAATAGGCCAGCATCGTCAGTTCTACGCTCATGATTGCCTCCCTCGCCCCCGTGTCGGGGCTTGCCGGCCAAGCTTCGGTCGCGCGACGGCGGACGTCAACCTTGCGTCCAGGTGCTGGACCTAGAAGCTCTTCCTCAGGCGCAGGTTGATGACCCGCCCCCAACGCAGGTCCCGCACATCGGTATAGGCCAGCGGGCTGCGGTCCCGAGGCCCGGTATAGACCTCACGAATCCGCTGGGCGCTGCGCTCGGTGAGATTGAGCACCTCCATCCGCAGGCTGAGGCTGGGCCGGGGCTTGTACTCGGCAAACACCGTCACCCAGGGGTCGAACTTCCGGGTCTCGACCTCCGACAGCCGGTAGGCGCGGTCTCGCCATCCGTAAAAGTCGTTGCCATTGGACCCGCCCTTGTTGACGTCGATGCCCCAGGTGGACTTCAGGTTCGGCAGGTCTTGGCTGAAATGAAGGTCCCACTCTACCGGGCGTAAGCCGGAAATCTCTCGCGATTTCAACGTCAAGGGATCGGTCACCTCCGACTTGCGCACCACCACCTGGGCCTTCAACTGGGCATTGGGAATCCGGAACCGGTCCAACGGCAGGCTCAGGCTGGCCTGGACCTCATTGCGGGTCCCTTCGCCGATATTGCCCGGCGCATCGGCGACGCTGCCGCCAGCCCCGAAGACCGGTGCCCGGTCGATGACGTCGGAAAGCTCGTAGTGGCGCAGGGTCAGAATCGCGGCCCCACTCTTCCAGAACCGCCGCTCAACCGCGGCCTCGACCACCCAGGCCTGCTGTGGGGAGATGTCGGGATTGCCGGCGATCACCGTGCCGGTATTGGCCACCGACGACGGAGCGACAAAGTCATCAAAGTTCAACTGCCCCACCTCGCGCTCCACCCGCAGGCGCAGTTGGGTGTCGGGACGCGCCGACCAGGTCACCGCGACCCGGGGCTTGGTGAAGGACAGGGTCTTCTCAAGCACCACATCACCTTCCGAGGTGATGGTGGACCCCTCCTGCCGGAGGCCCGCCTCCACCGACAGATCGGGGTTCGGACGCCAGGTGGCGGTGGCAAACACCTCGC
>JANPAO010000602.1:0-1649 GCA_031429955.1 Phenylobacterium sp.
GACCACGAAGAGATTTGGGTGGTCATAGGCCCGGCAGAAGGGGTCTAGCGGCGCTTCTCGCGGGTCGTTGCCCATGCGAACCGTGCCGCATTGATGGGACGGGGTGCGCTTGTCGAAGGGCTTGGCGAAGACGTAGGGACCGGTCGTTCATGGAATAAACCCAAGGTGGCATTAGTGTGCAAAAAATACGGAAATTTCTTGCCTGAGTCCTGTATGTTATGTACAACACGCCAATGCAACGGAAAAATCTCCAAGCCCGCCCGGTGGATGCTCAGGATTACGCCGCCCTACGTCAGATCGGGACGCCACCCCAGCGGGCGCGACAGCAGTTAGGCCTGGCGATCGGCCCGGCCCGGCGGTTTGAGGCTCAGTTCTGCAAGCGCCTAGCCCGGGGGGCAGGGGGCCCGCAGTTGCCAAAATTCGCGCGACATGAGGCCCATGTGGCGGCGGTGTTGGCGGCCGGTGGGTTCTGGGCCTTTTCCGAGCGCCGGGTCGGCAAGGACGGGGTGGCGGTCTGCCTGCCTCTGATTCCGCCCCCCGCCGCCTGATCGTTTCCCGTCTCAAGAGTGGAGTTTCGCCCATGAGCCGCACGGCCCACCTGGCCCGCCTGGAACGCGCGCGTCTTCTCACCTTGGAGCAGCGGGGCAAGGCCCGTGCCGAGGCCACCGCCGTGGCAACGGGGATCGCCGAGACGGTCGCCCTGTCGGAGGCTCGAGGGGCGGGGATCGCGGCGCCGCCGGTGGGGGCCCGCAGCAAGCCCTTTCGACGTCAGCCGGGCTTGGACTGGCTGGCGGCCAAGGGGCGGCTGGACGCGCGGCAGGTGCGGGCGGGGGAACGGTACGGCCTCTGCTACCGGCGCGCCTTGGGACCAACAGGGATCGGTTCAAGCCTGGACTTCAAGGCCGGCGACGTGCCCCAGGGTGCCCCACTGGCCGCCGTGCTGGCCCAGGCTGAAGCCCGGAGCCGGGCGGCAATCGCGCTGGATAACTACCGCCGCCTGCTGGGGCGACAGCCGGCCCTGTTGGCAGCCTGCGACCGGATCTGCGGGCAGGAGCTGACACCCAGGGAAGCCACGGGATCGGAGCGGGACGCCGGGCAGATGGAGGCGGTGCTGGGGGTGGCCCTGGATCTGCTGGCTCTGGGCGACCGTGGTGGAGGTTGTGACGTCAGATCACAAGACGAGGGACTAGATATCGTTTGATCTGAGCCTCTTGCCGCCGGATCGTCGCGACATGGATGAGATCCCGCAAGACCAGGCCCAGAGCTTCGATGCCGTCGCGGCCCTCTATGACGCCCACCGCCCCGGCTATCCGCAGGCTCTGTTTGACGACCTGATGGCCGCCGCCGCCCTGGGACCGCAGGACGCGATCCTGGAACTGGGCTGCGGCTCGGGTCAGGCGACCCAGTCTCTGGCTCCCTATGGCCGACCGATCCTGTCCCTGGATCCGGGTGGAAGTTTGATCGAAGCGGCACAGCGGCGACTGGCGGGCGCGCCTCACGTCCACTTTGAAGTCTCCACCTTTGAAGCCTGGCAGGCACCCTCCCGGGCCTTTGGCCTGGTGGTCTCGGCCCAGGCCTTTCACTGGATCGATCCGGCGGTGGGATTTGGCACGTCCGCGCAGGTCTTGGCGCCGGGCGGACTGCTGGCG
>JANPAO010000603.1:0-12464 GCA_031429955.1 Phenylobacterium sp.
GGTGGCCGTTGGTCAGAAAGGCGCGCGGGGTGGCCTGCGGGCCGTCGGACACGATGACCAGAAACGGATGCTCGGTCATCGGCAGGAAGGCCTGGCTGCCCTGCGGACCCCGATCCTGGCCACCGGCGGCCTCTCTGACCCTCGGGTGACCTAGTGGGAGCCGCATAAATGGGTGGCCAAGCTGCGTCAGTTTTCCACCTCGACCTCGCCGATCCTGTTGAAGATCAATATGGAGGCTGGCCATGGCGGCGCCTCCGGACGATTTGATTTCTTTAAGGAAATCGCCCTGGACTATGCCTTCGCCATCTGGGCGGTAGAGAAAGGGTGGGAGGCGTCGTGATCGTCCGCGCCTCCACGCCCGCTGATGCCCAAGCCCTGGCGGCCATCTATGGCCACGATGTCCTGCACGGCTTTGGCACTTTTGAAGAGGTGGCGCCGTCCCCTGAGGAGATGGCCGCGCGGCGGATGGCGATCGTCGCGCTGGGGCTGCCGCATCTGGTGGCTGAGGAAGGCGGCGTGGTCGTGGGGTTTGCCTATGCCGGGCTGTTTCGGCCCCGGGCGGCCTACCGGTTCACGGTGGAAGACAGTGTCTACATCGCCCCTGAGGCCAAGGGTCGTGGGGTCGGCAAGGCCTTGCTTGGCCAGGTGTTGGCAGCCTGCGAGGCCCTGGGTCTGCGGCAGGTGATGGCGGTGATCGGTGACAGCGGCAATGCCGGCTCCATCGGCCTGCACAGGTCGCTGGGCTTTGACCATGCCGGGGTCTGCCACAGCGTCGGCTTCAAGCACGGGCGGTGGGTGGACACCGTGTGGATGCAGAAGGCGCTGAACGGCGGGGACACCACCGAGCCCGAGGCCGGCGGCCTGGTACTGACCGGGTACTGACTCCCGCCACGTCGTGGTGGCCGTGGAGGGATCAGGATGGGTCTTTCATTTATACCCCATGGGGGTATATTCTGAGACCATGGAACGTGAGAACAAAGCCAAGCTGCTGACGCGTTTGAGCCGGATTGAGGGCCAGGTGCGCGGGGTCGCGCGGATGGTGGACGAAGGCCGTTACTGCATCGATGTCCTCACCCAGATTCAGGCGGTCCGGGCCGCCCTGGCGAGGGTGGAAACTGAGATGCTGCGGGACCATCTGGGCCACTGCATCGAGAGCGCCATCGTTAGTGGAAACGCCGAAGAACAGCGGACGAAAGCCAACGAACTCATAGACTTGCTAAATCGCAGCAACCACTAACCCCAAGTGATCTCGCCCATGAAACTCCCCCTGCTCGCCGCCGCGCTTGTGGCCCTGTCCAGCCAGGCCTTTGCCCAGGAGGGCCCTGCCGGCCACGCCGCCGCACCATCACAGACATCTGACGGTCGAGGTGCTGACGATCCGCATGCCGGCCACGACATGTCGGACATGGGCGGCATGGACATGGGCGGCGCGATGACCGCCACCGATGACGCTGCCCCCATGGACCACGCCATGAGCAGCGCGCTCGGCCCCTTCCCCATGAGCCGCGACGGGTCTGGCACCGCCTGGCAGCCCGACGCCAGTCCGCACATGGGGGCCATGGGCATGCACGGACCCTGGATGACCATGAGTCACGCGCTGATCAATGTGGTCTATTCCGATCAGGGTGGCCCCCGAGGCGACACCAAGACCGTGCTGGCCGGCATGGTGATGGGCATGGCGCAGCGGCCCCTGGGGTCTGGCACCCTGGGGCTGAGGGCCATGCTGAGCCCCGACCCCCTGATGGGCAAGCGCGGCTACCCGCTGCTGCTGGCGGCCGGCGAGAGCGCCGACGGCAAGACCGGGCTGGTGGACCGCCAGCACCCCCATGAGCTGTTCATGGAGCTGTCGGCCAGTTTCAGCCTGCCGGTGGGCGACAGCGGTAGCGTCTTTCTCTATGGCGGCCTGCCCGGGGAGCCGGCCTTTGGTCCCCCCAGCTTCATGCACCGGATGGCGGCCCTCGACAGCCCCGAGGCCCCCATCACCCACCACTGGATGGACTCCACCCACATCACCTTCGGGGTGCTGACGGCGGGTTATGTCCAGGGCAATTGGAAGGTCGAGGCCTCCCGGTTCCGCGGCCGCGAGCCCAATGAGAAGCGCTTTGACATCGAGTCCGGCCCCCTGGATTCCACCGCCGCGCGGATCTCCTGGAATCCCTCGACCAACTGGTCGACCCAGGTCAGTTGGGCCGACATCAAGAGCCCCGAGGCCCTGGAGCCCGATCATGACGAGGGCCGACTCTCCGCCAGCCTGGCCTATTTCAAACCCCTGACCGGCGACGGACAACTGGCGGCCAGCCTGGCGGTGGCTCGCAAGGACCGCCAGCCCGGGCCCGTCCTGTGGGGCGCGTTGGCCGAGGTGGCCTGGAAGCCGAACGCCGCCTGGACCCTGTTCAGCCGCGCCGAACAGATCGAGGCCGACGAACTGGAGATCGGCGGCCACGGCGATCCTGTGACTGTGCGCAAGATCTCCGTGGGTGCCATCCGCGACTGGACCGTGCGACCGGGCGTGAAACTGGGCGTGGGTGCCCTGGTCTCAGGCTTCGACATCCCGGTGCCGCTGAAGGCCTCCTATGACGGCCCCTCGGCGGGGATGGTGTTTGTGCGGCTGAAGGTGGGGTGAGAGAGCCCTGAAACAAGAGTCACTGTCCCCCAGACGGCTTCGCCGCTAGCGCCCCAGGGGTGGAGCATCTGGTTTTTCAGATCCTCCCTCAGCGTGCAGCGCGATTTGGGGGAGGTGGCGCGGACCGCAGGTCCGGGTCGGAGGGGGATCGCCGTAGGCGACACCAGCATCCCAAACAAGAGTCAAAGTCCCCCTCAGACAGCTCCGCTGACAGCTCCCCCAGGAGGGGAGCATCTGGTTTTTCAGATCCTCCCCCAGCGCGCCGCGCGATGTGGGGGAGGTGGCGCGGACCGCAGGTCCGGGTCGGAGGGGGATCGCCGTAGGCGACACCAGCATCCCCAAACAAGAGTCAAAGTCCCCCTCAGTCGGCTTCGCCGCCAGCTCCCCCAGGAGGGGAGCATCTGGGTTGAGGGTGAGTCTGCGCTGGTAGGCCTGGGTCTTCCGCCTGCGGCGGAAACCGGGCTGACACGGTTGTTGGATGGTGAGGCACCATTGACCCCCCCCTGTAGCCCCGTCCCTCTCGCAGGGGGCACAAACCTAGCCGGCCTGATCACGGGGCTGGAAGCCGATCCAGCGGTCAGGGGCGTTGATGTTGACCATCTCGGCGAAGGGGGGAAGGTCGCCGCCCTTGGTCAGCTTCGCGGTAGCGAAATTGATCGTGATCTCCTGAATAGACCCATAGTGTGAGGCTGTCGCCATCACCAGTTCGAGGATCATGGTGGACAAGGGCTGACGGTCGTTGAAGAAGAAGTCGGGGGCCTGGAAGCCGGGCCAGTTGGTCCATCCCCAATCCTCAATGATGTACTGACCCCCGACTCGAAGTCGCGGGAAAACGATGTCGAAGCACCGGGTGGTGAAATCATAGGTGTGAGAGGCGTCATCGATCACGAGGTCGAGCGGTTGGTTACCAAACTCCGCCTCCAGGATCTGTTCCACCCGCGACTTGTCATCTTGGGAAACCCCGGAATAGAGTTTTACCCGATCACCATAGCCCATGTTGGCAATATGCTGGTGGATCGAGGGATCGCCCATACGGGTGTCGATACCCACAATCTTGGCGTCGGGAAACATGTCGGCAAACAGCAGGGCAGAACCACCTTCGAACACCCCGACCTCAAGAATTCTCCTAACAGGACTGACCGAAAGTTTTTGATACTGCTGGAATAAGCCTTGCGGCTTGAGGATCACCACCTCTTCAGGGGTGGTGCGCAGGGTCTCATAGTTGGAATTGGCATATTTGAACGGCACGCCCTTGAGCATGCAAAGCTCATTCGAAATCCAAACCTGCTCCACGAAATTCTCTCCCCGACGCGAGCCCCCATCCTAGCCCGCAAGGTGCCAGAGCTCGGTGATGCCAATGGCCCTACGTATCGGTCAACGCGGCTGGGAAGTCGTGTAGAATTTGTCGTGGCAGGCCAAGGCCGCTATCTCTGCCGGCTCTGGTTTGAGAGGGCATATTGCCGATGGCACGGATCACGGTTGGCATAGCCGCAAGCAGCACCAGGTTCCTGGTGACGGCCATTGCCAGCGCGCTGGAGCAGACCTTTACCGACTTCGAGCTGCTGATCGCCGACGAGAGCCCTGACGGATCGGTGGGAGACCTGGTGAGCCGTTTCCAGGACCCGCGCATTCGGCTGATCCCAGGGTCGGGGGGCGGCCCTGGTGCCCGCTACGCGCGGCTGTGGGATGAGGCGGCCACCGATGCCCTGAACCTGTTGTCGGACCAGGATACCCTGCTGCCCACGGCCCTGGCCGACCTGTTTGAGGTGCTGAACCGCGACCCCGACTATGTCCTCGCCTTCGGGCGGCGGATCATCCTGGACGCCTATGGGCGGGTGGTGCGTCGGCCCACCTGTTTTCTCGGGCAGGATTGGGTCTGGTTTGAGGCCACCGGCCTGGCCGCCAATCTGGTTCAGGAGATCGCCAACCATCCCACCGTCCTCAGCAGCACGCTCATTCGGCGCTCGGCCTTCGCCGATGCCTCCTGCCTTACCCACTATGGCGATCTGGCCATCCGGACCCAGGTGGACGTCGCCTTGTTGATGAATGCCGCCGAGCGGGGACGGTCGGTGGCGGTGTGTCACCCGGTGGCCGGGGTACGGGAGCTTTCCGAAACGCCCCCGGGGGCGGTGGCCGATGGGGCCCCGTTTGACTGGGAGATCTTCCTGCGAGGTTCGGTGGCGCGCGGCATCGTGCGTCCAGACCTGGCGCTGCTGGGGCTGCCCAACCTCCGACGTCTGTATGAACAGACCGGCAGGGGTCGTGGGGAAATGGCCATCCTGCACCGGGGTCTGCCGGAGCTGGAGGACTTGCTGGCCAAAGGGTCGCGGGAGGTTCTGACCGAGCGGTTCTACAGCGACATCTCGGTGGCCCTCTACATGATGGAGGATCGCGCCAAGCAGGGGCTCCAAACCGCACCCTCAGCGCCGGAAGCCCAGGCCAGCGGGCCGCCCCGGTTTCTGGGCAAGATCGAACATGTCTCCCGCGACCGCGCTCAGGGTTGGGCCTGGGAGCCGGGAAATCCAGACCAGACCGTACAGGTGGTGGCCCTGGCGGACGATGAGGTGGTGGGCCATGCGGTGGCGGACCTGGAGCGTCGGGATCTGGCCGACTGGAACATCGGTCATGGTCGATACGGATTTGAGATGGTGTTTCCGCTTCCCCTGACCAGCGGGGTGGCACCGGTCTTTCGGCTGTTCGCCGGAGCCGAAGACTGGCTTCCCGGTCCCACCAAATTGGCGCCGCTGGACGTGGCTCCCGTTCGCCACCGTGACGGTGCCCAGGATGTGTTGAGGGAACACGCCCTCTTCACTGAGCCGGGACCGCTCTATGAAGACTTTCAGTGGGACGCCCTCCCCGAGGGGCCGCAGATCGCCGGTGGGGCCGCACCGCTGGTGGTGGCCTTCTATCTGTCGCAGTACCACGCCACCCCGGAGAACGATGACTTCTGGGGAACAGGGTTTACCGAGTGGCGCCAACTGGCCCGGGGCACACCGCGGTTTCCCGGGCACTATCAGCCACGCATCCCCCGCGACCTGGGGTTCTACAACCTGCTGAACCTGGAGGTCATGGCCCAGCAGGCAGCCATGGCCAAGGCGGCCGGCATTGGGGCCTTTGCCTATTACTATTACTGGTTCGATGGCCAGCGGGTGCTGCATCGCCCGGTGGAACAGTTCCTGACCTCCGACATCGAGATGCCCTTCTTCCTGATCTGGGCCAATGAAAACTGGACCCGGCAGTGGGATGGCTCCGAGCACGAACTGCTGCTGAAGCAGGACTATCGCCGGGAGGACGAGGACGCCCTGCTGGGGGACCTGGCCCGACACATGGCCGACCCGCGCTATGTGCGGCTGGAGGGTCGGCCCCTGTTTGTCATCTACAATCCCGAGCCGATCCCTGACACCCGGACCACCGTCGCCCGATGGCGCGAAACCTGGCGGACGAAGTTTAGCCTGGAACCCCTGATCTTCATGGCCCAGACCTTCAGCCGGCTGGACCCACGGCCCTATGGGTTTGACGGTGCCCTGGAGTTTCCGCCGCACAAGCTGGGCCAGAAGACTGCGCGCCGGGACATGGTGGATGCCTTCTCCGCCGATTTCACCGGTCAGGTCATGGCCTATGACGATTTCGTCGAGGTCTCGCTTTCAGAGCCAGAAAGCAACTTCCCGCTGATCAAGACCGCCGTTCCCAGTTGGGACAATGAGGCCCGCCGTCCCAATCGCGGGGTGATGCTGGAGGGTTCGTCGCCTCAGAAGTATCAGGACTGGCTGCAGGCCCTGGTGGAACGGGCCATCGAACGACCGATTTATGGCACCCCCCTGGTGGCCATCAATGCCTGGAACGAATGGGCCGAGGGGGCCTATCTGGAACCCGATATTCACTATGGCTCCAGCTATCTGAACGCCACAGCGCGGGCGGTTAAGGGGGCTGCCCTTGCGGCCCGTGGCCGGCGGAGAAGCCCTGCGCCCTCGCGGCACCGGGTCGCGGGCAATCCGGTGCGGGTCTTCCTGCACATCGGCTTGCACAAGACCGGCACCACCAGCATCCAGGGCGCACTCACCAGCCTGGCAGGGCCGTTGCGCGACGGCGGAATCCTCTATCCTGAGACCGGTCGACCCAGTTGGGCCAACCTGGGTCAGCACCTATTGCCGTGGTCGATAACGGCACCGGGGCGCGAACTGCCCATGGTGCATGACCAGCAGGCCCAGTTTGGCGAGGGTGACCGCGACGCCCTTTGGACAAGGCTCCATGAGGAGATTTCCGCCTCCGGAGCCGGGACGATTATCGTGTCATCGGAGGAGTTCGACACCCTGGGACGGGATGAGATCGAGGCGCTGAGCCGCAGGTTGGACGGCTATGATGTGACCCCGGTCCTGTTCCTGCGGCGGGCCAGCAAGCTACTGGAATCCAACTATCGGACCTCGGTGATCTATGGCCGCTATGGCGGGGACCTGGAGCAGTTTCGCCGCGACCACCGCACCCGCCTGGATATCGGCGATCTGGTGAAGGACTGGCGGACCATTGCCATGGGCGGCAAGGCGATCATCCTTGACTATGAACAGGACGAGATTCAGCGTGACGTGGTGAACGCCTTCTTGACCACCCTGGGACTTGGGGAGCTAGCCAGCGGGGCCAGGCTGGCGCCGCGCCTCAACAAGAGCCTGCCAGCCTTCATGTGCGAAACGGTTCGGTTCATGCGCCAGTCGGAGATCCAGGAGGGATTGATCTCAAGCTGGATCGAGGAGACCGGCCGACTGCCAATGCCGACTGACGCCGCACGATCCTATACCTGCATGTCACCTGACCTGGAGGCCGTCTTGGATGCTGACTATAGACGGGAGATAGAGGCCCTTTCGGGCGACCCCGAGGTCGCGGCCATGGTGCAGGGAGACATTCAAAGCCAGTTCGCCCCCAGCACCGCCGTGCTGATCGACGATCCGGCCCTGGCGATGCTGGTCCAGGGCCGGGAACTGCGCAAAGGCATGGTCGCCCGTGAGTGTTGAGACGGTGCGCCCGATCCGGCGGGCTGGTCTGTGGGCCGGGCGTTTGAACGGAGGAGCACCATGAGTACGCACCCGCCACCGGCTAACGCATATCTCGATCTCATGGGTCGGGCGCTGATCAATAGCCTGCATCCCGACCTCGGTAGTCGGATCCTGGGCCTGGTTCGCGAGTTATTGGCGGCCCAGGGGCGCGCGGCGACCGTCCCGGCCCTGGAACAGGAACTTGCGCGATTCTTTGGACCCATCGCCGACAATGACCGGTTTGACTCCGCCCAATGGCATTCCAAGATCGCGGGCGAGCCCTTCACCATGTCGTCCCCCGAGCGACTGCGGAATGTGCGGGAAGCGGCGCAGACGGTGCTGAGGGAGGCGATCCCCGGCGACTTCGTGGAGACGGGCGTCTGGCGTGGCGGCCTGTGCATCATGATGAAGGCCGTCCTTGCCGCCCACGCAGCGACACGCCGGCTATATGTCTGCGACAGCTTCCAGGGGTTGCCGGAGATCCTTGACGGGGTGGATGCCCCCCTGAAGCTGCATGAAAACCCACTGCTGGCCATCGGCGTGGATCAGGTTCGGGAGAATTTCTCCCGGTTCGGCCTGCTTGATGACGATGTCGTCTTTATTGAGGGCTGGTTCGCCGACACCATGCCCAGGCTTCGGGACCGCATTGATGCCATCTCCATCCTGCGGCTGGACGGGGACTACTACAGCTCGACGCGCGATGTCATCGACGCCCTGTATGACAAGGTCTCGCCGGGGGGCTTTGTCATTGTCGATGACTATGGTTGCTATCAGCAGGCGCGCGACGCGATCCACGATTTCTGGCGCGAGCGGGGTCTGGCCCCGCGGTTGATCCAGGTGGACTGGACCTGCCACTACTGGCGCAAAGGGGGTCTCTGATGGCACCGGTCCTCGACCTCGAAGGCTACGAGGGATCGGTGAGCCCCGAGGAGGTCGCGTTTCTGAGCACCATGGCCAGTGCGGTCACGCAAGGCTGCATCGTCGAAATCGGCTCCTGGCGCGGGAAGTCTGCCATCGCCCTGGCAGCGGGAGCCGCCGACATCCCCGAGGCGCGGCGGCCCCTGGTCCATTGCGTTGACCCGCATAGGTCCTTCACCGGGGTCTATGGCGGGCGGTTCGGACCCCATGATCGCGCTGAGTTCTACCGTGCCATGCTGCGGTCTGGGTTTGCCGGCGCGGTCGCCCTGATCAATCTGCCAAGTGTCGATGCGTCGCGGGCCTTTCGCCAGGAGGTCGGCCTGCTGTTCATCGACGGCGACCATACGGAAGCCGGCGTTCGGGCCGATGTGGAGGCCTGGTTGCCACACCTGCTGCCCGGTGGCGTGGCCCTGTTTGATGATGCCGTCGATCCGCAGATCGGCCCGTTCAAGGTGATCGAGCACCTGACACGGGCCGGTGGTTGGCAGGTGCTGGCCCGGGCGGGGAAGATCGTGGCGCTGCAGCGCCGCTCGCGGTCAGCCTCGGCCTGACTTGCACCCTGTGGACGATCGGATCGCCTCAAACTTGTTCTGCGGTCCAGACCATCACCTCCAAAGACCTCAGGTTGTTTTCTCGCCCGCCCAGGTGCGACATATTCGAGCAGAGGCCCCAAGAGCGAGGACATTTAAGGTCCCATTTACCCAACTCACCTGAACCCTGGTGCTATCGGTCCCGGCACCTGGCCGGGGACCCACCCTCATGTGAGGGAGCAGGACCGGGGGACCTTATGTTCGGACTTCAAATTGGTGGCGGGGCCCAAGCCGCACGCGTGCTGGCGGCACTGGATCGTTCGCTGGCGATCATTGAGTTTGATCCCAAGGGCACGATCCTGTCGGCCAATGAGAACTTCTGCCGTACGGTCGGATACAGCCTTTCGGAGATCCAGGGCCAGCATCACAGCATGTTCGTTGATCCGGCCTATGCGCGGACGGTGGAGTATTCGACCTTCTGGACCAAGCTGGGTCGCGGGGAGTTCGATGCCCAGGAGTACAAGCGGTTTGCCAAGGGTGGGCGCGAGATCTGGATCCAGGCCTCCTACAACCCGGTGAAAGACGCCCGCGGCAAGGTGCTGAAGGTGGTGAAGGTGGCCACCGACATCACCGGCCGCATCCAGGCGGTTGATGAGATCGCTGCGGGCCTGGCGCAACTGGCCGACAACAACCTGACCTGCCGGATCGAGCGGCCCATCGACCCGGCCTTTGAGAAGGTGCGCGCCGACTTCAATGCGGTGATGGCCACCCTGGAAGAGACCATGGGCGCCATCGCCGCCTCCACCAGCCATGTCAGCGGCGGGGCCGAAGAGATCGCCAGCGCCTCGCAGGACCTGTCGCGGCGCACCGAGCAACAGGCCGCCAGCCTGGAGGAGACCGCCGCAGCCCTGGACGAGATCACTGCAACGGTAAGGCGCAGCGCCGAGGGGGCCAAGCAGGCCTCCACCGCGGCCTCCGGGGCCCGCAGCGAGGCCGAGGAGTCAGGCTCGGTGGTGCGCGAAGCCGTCGCAGCCATGGGGGAGATCGAGCAGAGCTCGGTGAAGATCAGCCAGATCATCGGGGTGATCGACGAGATCGCCTTCCAGACCAACCTGCTGGCCCTGAACGCCGGGGTCGAGGCCGCTCGCGCTGGTGAAGCCGGTCGCGGCTTTGCCGTGGTGGCCCAGGAGGTCCGGGCCCTCGCCCAACGCTCGGCAGAGGCGGCCAAGGAGATCAAGGCCCTTATCTTCAGCAGCACCGCCCAGGTGGGCAAGGGCGTCAAACTGGTGGGAGACACCGGCCAAGCCCTGATCGGGATCGTGGCCAAGGTCACCGAGATCGACAGCCTGATCGCCGAGATCGCCCTGTCCTCCCAGGAACAGGCCACGGGGCTGAACCAGGTCAATACCGCCGTCAACGACATGGACCAGGTGACCCAGCAGAACGCCGCCATGGTGGAGCAGGCCACGGCTGCGGCCGATGGCCTGAAGAGCGAGGCGGTGGGCCTGGCCGACCTGGTGTCACGCTTCCGCACCGGCGGCACCCAGCGCCTGGAGGTGGCCCGTCCCGGACGCCACGCCCCGGCCCGCAATCTGGTGGCCCAGGAGCGGGCCAAACTGCAAAAGGCGGTCGGCGGCGGCTGGGAGGAATTCTGAGATGACGCCCCCTGATGTGGCCACCGAAGAGACGATCGAGCTGATCTCCTTTGAGATCGCTGACCAGGAGTTCTGCATAGACATCCGGTCGGTCCGCGAGATCCGGGGCTGGACCCCAGCGACGCGGATACCCAACTCCCCGCCCTATGTCCTGGGGGTGATCAACCTGCGCGGCTCGGTGATGCCGGTGCTGGATCTGCGTTATCGCCTGGGCCTGGGGGAGACCACAGCCTCGTCGCGCCACGTCTTCGTGGTGGTGCAGGACGGGGACCGGGTGGCCGGCCTGATGGTGGACGCGGTGCAGGAAACCTTCGTGGTGGACGGTGCCCTGTTGCAGGCCCCGCCCGACGTGGGCGGCGGCGACGAGGCCCGCTTCGTCGACGCCATCATCCCCCTGGAGGGGCGGATGCTCAGCCGCCTGGTGGTCTCGGCCCTGCTGCCGAGACGCACCCAGATCGCGGCCTAAGCCTCACGCGCGTGCGCCCTTCTCCCCCTTGCGGAAGAAGGTGGCGGCGGAGCTGACGGTTGAGGGGTCGCACAACCCCCGATGAAGGTCTTTCTGACGCTAGAACGGATAGGTTTTTCGCACCCGAACCCTCAGCCCCAGATCGGCGGACGGCGGCCCGCCCAGGGGAGTTCCTTTTCCAACTGGCCGGCCAGGCGGTAGAGGGTGGCCTCGTCGGCAAAGCGGCCGGTGAACATCATGCCGATGGGCAGGCCGCCCTCAGACTGCCAGAGCGGCAGGGACAGGGACGGCTGGCCGGTGAAGTTGGCCGGCGGGGTGGTGGCATAGGTGGCGCTCTGGCGCTTGTCGAAGTCCTTGGGGTCGATCTGCGGGTCCAGCCAGTCCACCCGGGGCGGCGGGGTGCTCATGGTGGGCTGCAGGTAGACGTCGAAGCCCTGATAGGCCGCCAGGATCTGGCGATTGATCAGGCGAAGCTGCTGGAAGCCCCAGAAGGCCTGCTGGCCGGTGATGCGCTTACCGGCCTCATAGGCCCGCCGGGCCAGTGGTCCCAACTCTCCCTCTCCGGGCTCGCGGCCCAGGCGCTCGATCCAGCGCAGGATATTGGCCGAGAAGTTCGAGGCGCTGGCCAGGGACTGGGCGCGGTAGAGGCTGCGGTAGTCGATACCGAGGCTCTGCTCGAACACCTCGTGGCCCAGGTGCTTGAGGGCATCGACGGTGCGGGCCATGGCCGCCACCATCTCCGGATCGATCTCGCGGCCATTGGGGGTTTCCAGCGACCAGGCAATGCGCAGGCGTCCCGGCGCACGGTCGATCTCGGCCAGGTAGGGGCCAGCCTTGGCCGGGGCCTGGAAGGGATCGTTGGCCTGGGGGGCGTCGGTGGCGTCCAGCATGGCGGCGCTGTCGCGGACGGTGCGGGTGACCACATGGTGGACCGAGAAGCCCAGCGCCCCGTCAGAGGATTCGCAGATCGGGGTGCGGTCCCGCGTGATCTTCATGCCCACCAGGCCACAGCAGGCGGCCGGAATGCGGATCGAGCCCAGGCCGTCGCTGGCATGGGCCAGGGGCACGATCCCTGCTGCCACCGCCGAGGCCGCCCCGCCCGAGGAGCCACCGGAGATGTGATCGGGGTTCCAGGGATTGCGGCAGGCACCCAGGCGCTCGATCCAGCGCAGGATATTGGCCGAGAAGTTCGAGGCGCTGGCCAGGGACTGGGCGCGGTAGAGGCTGCGGTAGTCGATACCGAGGCTC